>DASUEE010000290.1:0-12955 GCA_036275235.1 Acidimicrobiales bacterium
AGGTCGTCGGCGGCGCCGATGGTGACCGTGGCCGCGGCGACGTCGACGTCGACCGCGTAGCGGGGGGTGGCGTGGCCGCCGACGTCGAGGCCACGGCGCTGGCCGATCGTGACCAGCTCGACCGCGTCGACGCGTCCGACGTCGGCGCCGGCGGCGTCCACGATCCGGCCGGGCGTGTAGTCGATGCGGCTCGACAGGAAGCCCCGCCGGCCCTCCGCCGACGTGATGAAGCACACGTCCTGGCTGTCGGGCTTCGACGCCGTGCGCAGGCCGAGGCGGGCGGCGTGGGCCCGGACCTCGTCCTTGGTCATCGAGCCGACGGGGAACGCCACGTGGCGGAGCACCTCCCCCGCCACCACGTAGAGCACGTAGCTCTGGTCCTTGGCCGGGTCGGCCGCGCGGGCCAGGTGCGGACGTCCGAGCTCGTCCTCGACGAGGCGCACGTGGTGGCCGGTGGCCACCGTGTCGAAGCCGAGCGCCCGGGCCCGGGTGAGCAGCCGGTCGAACTTCAGGTGCCGGTTGCACTCGATGCACGGGTTCGGCGTTCGACCTTCGGCGTGGGCGGCGACGTAGGGCTCGATGACGTCGCGGCCGAAGTCGTCGCCGAAGTTGAAGACGTGGTGGTCGATGCCGAGCTGGTCAGCGACGCGTCGGGCGTCGTCCACGTCGGACACCGAGCAGCAGCCGGAGTCCGACTCGCCGCCCCAGAGCTTCATGGTGACGCCGACGACCTCGTGGCCCTGCTCCTGCAGGAGGGCGGCGGCGACCGAGGAGTCGACCCCGCCGGACATCGCGACGAGGATCCGGCTCACGTCGGCACCGACGCGGGTCGGGGGTCGAGGGCGCGCAGGCGCTCGACGGCGGCGGGCACGGCGGCGACGGCGGCGTCGACGTCTGCCTCGGTGGTGGGCCAGCCGAGGGACAGCCGCAGGCTGCCCGCGGCGAGCTCGCGGGGCACGCCCATCGCGGCGAGCACGTGGCTCGGGTCCTGGGCGCCCGACGCGCACGACGACGCGGCCGATGCGTACACCTCGTCCTGCTCGAGCAGCACGAGCAGGGCCTCGGCCTCCACGCCCGGGATGCACACGTGGCAGGAGCCGGCGACCTTGCGGCTGCGGTCGCGGGTGCCCGGGGCGACCCCGCTCTCGACCAGGCCGGGGACGGCGTCGTGCAGGCCGTCGGCCAGGTGGTCGCGCAGCCGGCCGAGGCGGTCGACCGTGCCGGGGCGGGTGTCGGCGGCGGCCCGGGCGGCGGCCGCGGCGCCGGCGATGCCGGCGACGTTCTGGGTGCCCGAGCGCCGGCCCCGCTCCTGGCCACCGCCCACCAGCTGGGCGCGCAGGGGGGTGCCGGCCCGCACGGCGAGCACGCCGACGCCCTGCGGACCGCCGAACTTGTGCGCCGACAGCGAGAGCAGGTCGACCCGGCGGCCCGACGGCGACGCGGTGGCCGACGGCAGGTCGAGCCAGGTGAGCGCCTGCACGGCGTCGGTGTGCACGAGCGCACCCGATGCCCGCTCGGCAACGAGGTCGAGCACGGCGTCCAGGTCGGCGATCACGCCGGTCTCGTTGTTCACGGCCATCACGGAGACCAGCGCGACGTCGTCGTCGAGCAGCCCGGCGAGGTGGTCGAGGTCGACCTGCCCGCCGGCGTCGACTCGGGCGACGCGACCGTGCCGCCGCTCGACGGCCTCGAGCACGGCGTGGTGCTCGGTGGCCGGGCAGACCACCGTCGCTCCCGGGCGCTCGTCGGCCACCGCGTCCAGCACGCCGAAGACGGCCAGGCAGTCGGCCTCCGTGCCGCCGGCCGTGAACACGACGTCGCCGGGCTCGAAGCCGGTCACCACGGCGAAGACGTCGCGGGCGTCGTCGACGGCACGGCGCGCCTCGCGGGCCGGGCGGTGGGCGCCCGACGGGTTCCCCGTGCGCTCGCCCAGCCACGGAAGCATCGCCTCGCGGGCCTCGGGGCGCACCGGGGTGGTGGCGGCGTGGTCGAGGTAGGCCACCTCGCCAGGCTACGAGCCCCAGGTCGGGGCGGGTTCGTCCGGAGGCACCACGGCGTCGGGCACGGCTCGCCGGCTGGGCGGCGGGACCGTCGCCGGCGCCGCTGCGGCGAGCGGGCCGCCGTGGCGGGCCTGGTGGGCGGCGGCCACCGCCACGAGGAACGCTTCGGGATCGGTGCCCGCCGGGAGCGGCGAGCCGAGCGCATCGGCGACCCGCTCGGCGAGCTCGGCCGTGCGTTCCCTCCGGGCGGGCGGGTCGAGCTCGTGCACCCGCAGGAGCAGGGCGCGCACGAGCACCGCGGCTTCGGGACCGAGGCGGGCGACCGGCAGGGACGCGGCATAGCCCTCCCACCCGGGGGGAGGTGCGAACGCGATCGGCTGCGAGTCCCGCCGGACCTGTCGCTCCCGCACGACGATCGTGCCGGCCGCCAGGTCGCCGAGGCGCTGGCTCTGCCTCGTGGCGAGGGCGCACAGCACGGCCAGGGTGCCCGCACCGAGCAGGAAGTCGACGATGCCGAGCGCCGACCGGATCGCGGCGTGGCGGAACCGCACCGGCGCGCCCTCGACGGTGACCACCCGCAGCCCGATCGCCGCCTTCCCGGGCGTCCGTCCGTCCCAGAGGGCCTCGAAGACGGCGGGGTAGGCGAAGACCGCGGCGAACGTGCCGGCGATGGCCAGCACCACGCCGGTGGTCTCGTCGAGCACGACCCCGCCGGCGGTGCTGGCCAGCAGGAGGAGCCAGAGCCCGACGGCGCGGATGGCACCGTCGACGAGGAAGGCCAGCGAGCGGCTGCCCAGCCCGGCGGTCGCGAACTCGAGGAGCACGGCCTCCGGCGTGACGATGCCCTCCACCGGCGCTGCGGTCGGGGCGCTGCTCACGCGTGGGTACGGTACCGCCCACCTGTGGACCTGGATCGCTACATCACCGAGCACCGCGCGTCCTGGGACCGGTTGGCGCACCTCGCCCGCCGGGGGCGCCGGGGATCGCAGAAGCTGTCCCCCACGGAGCTCGACGAGCTGGTCGTCCTCTACCAGCGGGCGTCCGGCCACCTCTCCCATGCGAGGACCGCCTACGCCGACCCGGGCCTCACGGCGACGCTCACCCGTCTGGTGGCCGACGCCGGCGCGGTCATCTACGGCGCCCGCCGACCGGTCCGCTCCGCGGTCCGCGACTTCGTGCTCGTGTCCTTCCCTGCGGCGGTGTGGCGCATCCGGTGGTTCGTCGCGGTCGCCGCCGCCCTGACCCTGCTCCCCGCCTTCGCCGTCGGGACCTGGATCGCCAACAGCGACGCCGCGCTCGAGGCATCGGCGCCGGAGGCCGCCCGCGCCGCGTACGTCGACGAGCAGTTCGAGGAGTACTACTCGTCCGAGCCGGCCAGTCAGTTCGCCGCCAAGGTCACGTTCAACAACATCCAGGTGTCGATCACGGCGTTCGCCCTCGGCATCGCCGCCTGCGTCGGCACGGCCGGCATCCTCGTCTCCAACGGCGCCAACGTCGGCGTCGCGGGCGGCCTGTTCCACGCCGTGGGCGAGTGGGACCGGTTCTGGGGGCTGATCCTCCCCCACGGCCTGCTCGAGATCACCGCGGTCATCGTCGCCGGCGGCGCCGGCCTGCGCCTGGGGTGGACGCTGATCGACCCGGGGGACCGGTCGCGCGCCGACGCGCTCACGGAGGAGGGTCGGCGGTCGGTGGTCGTGGTCCTCGGGCTCATCGGCGCGTTCGGCGTCGCCGGCCTGATCGAGGGGTTCGTCACCGGCTCGCCGCTGCCGACGTGGGCCCGCGTCGGCATCGGGGTCGTGGTGTGGGCGGCCTTCGGCACCTACGTCGTGCGCCTCGGCCGCGCCGACGAAGCCGGACATCTCGTCGATCCGTCACCACCGGCGGATCGAATCGACGGGATCTCCTCCGGTCAGAGGCGGCCGGCGGCCTTGACCTCGAGGTAGGCGTCGCCGAGCTCGCCGGCGAGCCGGTCAGGGGCGACGTCGACGACGATGGCCCCGGCGGCACGCAGGCGGGCCGCCGCCCGCTCCCGGGCCCGCAGCGTCCGGGCGGCCGCCGCCTGCCGGTAGGCGCCGTCGGCATCGGTCACCGGCGCGTCGGCCCAGGCCCGCACCTGCGGGTCCTGCACCGCGCCCACCAGCAGCAGGTGCGAGCGGGTGAGCACCGGCAGCGCGGGCAGCAGCGACTCCCCGACCGCCTGCTCGACGAGGTCGGTGAGCAGCACGACGAGCGAGCGGCGACGGAACCGGGCCACCGTCTCCTGGAACGCGCCCCGGTAGTCGCTCTCGGCCAGCACCGGCTCCAGCTCGTACAGCGCGTCGGTCACCCGGCCGAGCTGCTCGCGACCGTGGCTCGGCGCCAGCACCCGGCGGACGGTCCGGTCGAAGGCGACGAGGCCGCACCGATCGCCGAGCCGGGTGGCCACCGTGGTGACGAGCAGCGCGGCGTCCATCGCCAGCTCGGCGCGCGGCGCGCCCGCGACCCGGCCCGCCATCACCCGGCCGTTGTCGAACAGGACGAGCACGTTCTGGTTCCGCTCGGCCCGGAACGTGCGCACGATCGGCCGGCCGGTCCGGGCGGTGGCCGACCAGTCGATGCGCCGGAACTCGTCGTCCACCGTGTACTCGCGCAGCTGGTCGAAGTCGGTGCCGCCGCCGCGCCCCGTCGACGAGCGCAGGCCCACCTCGAGGATGCGGGCCTGGTCGATCTTCAGCTCCGCCTCCTCCCGGGAGCGGAACCGCGGGTGGACCCGCAGCACCGCCGGCTGGCGCACGCGCCCCTGCCGGGCGACGAGTCCGAGCGGGCCCTCGGCGCGCCACACCAGCTCCGTGGGCCGGTACCGGCCCCGCCGGGTCGGCGTCAGCGTCGTGGAGGCGGTGAGCGCGCCCCGAGCGGGGACCGTGCCCCGGAAGCGTCGGTCGCCGGCGCCGAGGCTCGGTGCCAGCTCGTCGGCGACCGAGGCGCGCACAGGACGGTCGAGGTCGTTCTCCACCCGCCACCCCACCGTGCCCGTCGAGCCGAGGGTGACGACCGCCGGCAGCGTCCGCTCGACCCGCAACGAGCGCGCCCGGGGCGCGAGCGCCCAGTCGATGGCGGCGACCGCCAGCAGGACGCCGTCGACCACCGCGAGTCGCACCAGGAGCGACCCCGGCACCGCGGCCACGGCGAGCGCCGCGAGGGCGGCCACGAGGGCGAGGCGGGCGGTGGGGACGGGCACGGTGCTCAGCGGGGGGCGGGGACCGTGGCGAGGATGCCGTCGAGCACGGCGTCGGCGGTGGTGCCCTCGAGCTGGAGCTCCGGGCGCACCTGCACGCGGTGGCGGAACGTCGGCTTCACCACCGTCTTCACCTCGTCCGGCGTCAGGAAGCTGCGGCCGGCCAGCCACGCCCACGCCTTCGCCGCGTGCAGCAGCATCGCCGCGCCGCGGGGCGAGACGCCGAGGCCGAGCGACGCGCTCTCACGGGTGGCCCGTGCGAGCGCCACCACGTAGGCCAGCACCGCCGGCTCCACGTCGATGCGCTGCACGGCGGCGCGCCCGGCGGCCAGGTCGGCGGCGCCGGCCACCGCCCGCACGCCGGCGGCCACCGGATCGTGCGGGTCGAGCCCGCGGTGGTGGCGCGCCAGCACCTCCTGCTCCTGCGAGGCGTCCGGGTAGGCCACCTCGAGCTTGAACAGGAAGCGGTCGAGCTGGGCCTCGGGCAGCGGGTAGGTGCCCTCGTACTCGACCGGGTTCTGCGTGGCGATCACGGCGAAGGGCTCGGGCAGCGGGTGCGGCGTGCCCTCGACGGTGACCTGCCGCTCCTCCATCGCCTCGAGCAGGGCGGCCTGCGTCTTCGGCGGCGTGCGGTTGATCTCGTCGGCGAGCAGCACGTTCGTGAACGCCGGTCCCTCGCGGAAGCGGAACCCGCGCTCCGCGTCGTAGATCACCTGGCCGAGGACGTCGGAGGGCATCAGGTCGGGCGTGAACTGCACGCGCTTGAAGTCGAGGTCGAACGCGGCGGCCACCGTCTTCACCAGCAGCGTCTTGGCCACGCCCGGCACGCCCTCGAGCAGCACGTGGCCACCGACGAGCAGGGCGGCGACGATGCCGGACAGCACGCCCTCCTGGCCGACGACGACCTTCGCGACCTCGTCGCGGACGGCGACGACGGCGGCGCGGGCGTCGGGCTCAGGCGGGCTGGTGGTCTCTGGTTCCACGGGTGATCTCCTCACGGGCGCGGGCGAGCAGGGCGGCCACCGCGACGAGCTCGTCGTCGGTGGTGACCGGATCGAGGGCGGCACGGCGCGCCTCGTCCGGTCCGAGGCTGGTGCGGCGGGCGAGGGCGTCGACCACCTGCGCAGCGGGTGCGTCGAGCGGCAGGCCGAGCGGACCCGACAGGTCGCGCCGCGCCCGGTCGCGCAGCACGGCCGCCGCCCGGCCGGCGTCCCGGGAGCGCGCGAGGAGGCGACCCACGGCGTCGGTGAGCTCGGCGCCCTCGATGCGGACCTGTTGCGGCTCGACGACCGGCCGGCCGAGGCGGCGGGCCCGCCACAGGACGACGATGCCGAAGGCGACCGCGAGCTGGGCGAGCGCGGCGCGGACGGGGGTGTCGACGAGGTCGACGAGGCTGCGCTCGCCGGTGCCGACCCGGAGGCGGGGCTGCAGGAACCCCACCCGGGTCCCCGGCTCGGGCACGAGCAGCCCGACGGCGACGATGGCGTTGTCGGCCTCGTCGAGGCGCTCGTTCGTGAGGATGCCGGGGCCGCCGAGCGCCACGATGCGCCCGTCGCCGAGGCGCTCCTCGACGACGAGCGACGATCCGTCGGCCGTGGCGCAGGAGGCGGTGCTGCCCGCTCCGTCGAGGACGGCGCCGTCGCCGAGGTCGAGGGTGCGCACGCCCTCGAGGCCCGCCACGTCGCAGCGGACGGACGCCTCGCCGCCGAAGGGCCCGAGCACCGGGGGCAGCAGGGCCGAGCCCCGGTCGGCGACGAGGAGCGTCCCGCCCTGGCGGACCCAGTCCCGCAGCCCGGCTTCGGCGTCGCGGTCGAAGCGGTCCTGCAGGACCACCGCCGTCGTCTGCTCGGGACCGGGCACCGCGCCGAGCACGTCGACGTCGCCGAAGCGGTCGAGGAGCTCGACCAGCGCGCGCGCGCCGTCGGGCGAGGTGGAGTCGGGGTCCAGCGGCGGGCCATCCGTGCGGCGGGCCGCACTGAGGAACGTGCCCACGAGCACGACGAGGACGAGCAGCGCGCCGAACGCCACCCGGCGGCTCATCGGCCCACCCCGACGGACGTCGTCCGGGCCGCGGCACGGGTCCGCTCGGCGCTGGCGGCGAAGCGCTCGTAGGTGGACGCGTCGACGTGCGCTCCGCCGTACCAGGTCTCCTCGAAGCGCTGCGTGAGTGCGTCGAGGTCGCCGGCGAGGTCCGGGCGTCGGCCGCCCAACCCCTGCGCCAGCTCCCGGGGCGTGCGCGACGGGTCGGCTGGGACCACCCGGTCGCGGACGAGGTGCGCGACCAGCTCCTGGTACCGGCAGCGCAGCGCCTGGCGGTGGTCGCCGGCCGCGGCCGTGCGCGCCGCCTCCGCCGCCCACACCGCCGGGTCGTCCGGGGCCTCGGTGCCGTGCGCGATCCCTGGGCCCATCGCATGGCGTCGACCCGGCCGGCCGCCGCGCAGGGCGCGCGCCAGCAGCCAGCCGGCGCCGGCGAGCAGGACCACGACCACGACCGTGCCGACCAGCCCGCCGGCACCGCTGCCGGTGAGCGCGCCGACGGCCCGCCCGAGGAGGTCGCCCACCCACTCGAGCACCCGGTCGGCGATCGTCGGCTGGGGCTCCACGTACTCCGGGCGCGAGAGGATCTCGTCGGCGGCCCGGCGGGCGGCCTCCGGGTCCACGGCCTCAGCCGGCCAGGAGGGCACGGGAGCGCAGGTCGATGTCGAGGGCCTCGGTGCGGATGCGCAGGTCGAGGTGGAAGAGGACGGCCACGCCGGCGGTGAACGGGACGACGACGAGCTGCGACGCCATCTGGCCCGCCGAGCGCACGAGCCAGTCCCAGTCGTCCGGGGTCACGGTGGCCACCAGCTCGGGGACGGTCTGGAACCCGAACGACACCACCATCCCCACGACGCCCACCAGGCCAGGGACGAGCAGGGCCGGGCCGATCCGGCGACGCGTGAGCTGGAGCGAGCGCCGGACCGACCCGAACGGGCCCTTCCCCTCGACGGTGACCGCCGGGGCGGCGACGTGGCACAGCGCCATGGCGACGTAGGCACCGACGCCGACGGCGAGGAGGCCGAGCCCCTCGAGCAGGTGGACCACGATCGTGCCGACGAGCAGGGCCGGGCTGCGACGCAGCGCGGCGCCGATGGCCTCGCCCGCGCCGACGCGCCGTCCCCGGTACCAGCCGTCGACGAGCACGCCGAGCGCGCCGGCGAGCAGGACGAGCGACACCGTGCCGACGGCGAGCGACGCGAGGGCGGCGCCGGTGCCGACCACCTCGCCTCCGTCCGTGGTGGAGAACGCGGAGGAGGGGTCGCCGAGTCCGCTGAACGCGCCCGCACCGAGGACGTCGCGCAGCAGCACGGCGCTGAGCACCTCGACCGGGATCACGAGGGCGGCGGCGATGGTGAGGACCTCACGGGGCCGGCGCTTCAGGATCGCGAAGGCGCCGTCGAGGAGGTCCGGGACGGTCATCGGGCCGAGCGGCACCGGCACGGGCTCGAGGGGCGTGGCCTCCGGCACGCGACCGTCGGCGCCGGGCTCCGGGACGTCGGACGGCGCGGGGCGGACCGGCTGCGGTGCACGGGCGTCCGGCGCGGACCAGGCGGTGGTCAACGTCCGTCGACCCCGGCCGCTGCCGGGCGCCGGGCGCCGAGCACCCGCGGTGTCGTGCGCCCGCACCGGCAGCGCTCGTGCTCGATGCGGCCGTCGGGTCCGAGCGCCACCCGCAGCCACACCGACCCCCGCCAGCCGACGGCCGACCACACGAGACGTCCCTGCGCCGACGGCGTGCCGGCGTCGTCGACCACCTCGAGGTGCTCGTGCTCGGGCCACGTGTGGAGCTGGTCGACCTCGCAGCTCGCCCACGCGGCGCGCACCCCGGCCGGGGCCCACCACAGGCGCACCGGCACCGGGCTGTGACGGCGGAGGCGGCGCAGCGCGACGCCGGCACCCTCCGGGCCGACCTGCGCGACCAGCAGGCGGATGCTGGCGGGGAGCCCTCCTCCTGCGAGCTCCAGCAGCGTCGCCGGCGGACCGGTCAGCACGCTCGGGGCGACGACGGGCAGGACGCCCACCGCCTCGTCCGGGCCGATCCGGACGTGGGGCACGCCGGCATCCCGCGCGCCGAGCTCCAGCTGGAGGGCACCGATGCCGGCGCCGGCGCCCACGTCGGCGACGCGGTCCTCCGGCACCACGCCGGACACGGCCAGCGCGCGGCGTCCCAGCACCCCCAGCTGGTCGAGGTCGGTGGTGGTCCAGCCGGTGAGCAGCACGCCGTCCGCGTGGCGGGCCGCCGTCCATGCCACCGGCTTGTACGGCAGGTCGACGTGGCGGCGCGAGAAGGTGTCGCGCCCGCCCACGACGTCGGACACGAGCAGGCGCGCCCGGAGCTCGGGCGCGCCCTCGGTGCGGATGCGGTCGGCGGTGGGCTCGAGCACCCAGCCCCGCCCGTCGCCCAGGGCCTCGAGCTCGACGACGGGCAGCCGCGCCAGGTCGCTCGCGCCGCGCACCCCACGGCGCCCGAGCCCGCTGCGGTCGAGCCGCTCGCGCAGGGGCGCGCTGTAGGGGTGCACCTCGTCGGCGATCCAGCGCCGCAGGGCGTCGTCCCGCCGCGAGGCCTGCTCCCCCGGCCGCCGGCGGTCGTCACCCATCGGCGGCACGCTACCGAAGGCGGCAAGATGCCCGGATGGCGCCGCCCCTCCCCGAGGATCCCGACCGGAGCGCCATGCGGGGGTACGGGCGGGCCTCCTACGGCGACGGGTTCGCCGACGTCTACGACGACTGGTACGCCGACGTGTCCCCTGCTGCCGCCACGGCGGCGTTCGTCGCGGCCCGCAGCGACGGGCCGGTGCTGGAGCTGGGCAGCGGCACGGGACGCCTCGCCGCACCCCTGCGCGCGGCCGGCCTCGGCGTCGTGGGCCTCGACGCATCCACGGCGATGCTCGCCCGCTCGGTGGCGCGGCACCCGCGGGTGCCGGTGGTCGCCGCCGACATGGCCGAGCTGCCGGTGCGCGACGGTCGCTTCGGCGCCGTGCTGATCGCGTTCAACACGCTGTTCAACCTCGCCTCGCCCGCCGCCCAGCGCCGGTGCCTCACCCAGGCCCGGCGCGCGCTCGCCCCGGGAGGCGTCGTCGTCGTCGAGGCCTTCGTGCCGGGAGACGGCGCCGGGGACGCCTCCGACCACGTCGACGTCGTCCGGATGGAGGCAGACCTCGTCGTGCTGCGGGTCAGCCGCACCGATCCCGGGCGGGGGATGGTCGCCGGCCACCACGTCGAGCTGCGCGACGGCGCGCCGGTGCGCCTGCGCCCCTGGCAGCTGCACTTCCGCAGCCCCGAGGAGCTCGACGAGCTGGCCGCGGTGGCGGGCCTGCGCCTGGACGAGCGGTTCGGGGGATGGGACGGCGAACCGTTCGCCGAAGCCAGTCCGACCCACGTCTCCGTGTACCGGGCCGCCGAAGGGCCGTCGCTAGTCTCCGCTCGGTGAGCGAGCTGCGCCTCAACCCCCTCACCGGTCGCTGGGTGACCATCGCCAGCAACCGCGGGGACCGGCCGGGCGAGCTCGTCTCCCGGGAGCTGCCGGTGGAGGCCGACCCCCGCCGTCCCTGCCCGTTCTGCCCCGGCAACGAGGAGGAGACGCCCCCGTCGCTGGAGGAGTACGGGGCCAACGGCACGTGGTCGGTGCGCGTGGTGCCGAACAAGTACCCGGCGTTCTCCGGCACCGAGCCGATGCGGGTCTCGAACCTCGGGCCGATCTTCACCCAGGCGAACGCGTCGGGCATCCACGAGGTGCTCGTCCTCTCGCCGGAGCACGACGCCAGCTGGGGCGACCTCGACGACAAGCAGGCCGGGCTCGTGATGGCGGCGATCCGCGACCGCATGGAGGACCACGGCCGCCAGGCAGCCACCCGCTACACGCAGGCAATCGTCAACGCCGGCCGCGAGGCCGGTGCCTCGCTCGAGCACCCCCACGGCCAGCTGCTCGGCATCCCCTTCGTGCCGGGCGAGATCGTCGAGGAGCAGCGCGGGTTCGAGCGCTTCGGCGGCTCCTGCCTCCTGTGCACCGTGGCCCAGGCCGAGGTCGACGCCGGCCACCGGGTGGTGCACGCCGACGACCGGGTCGTGCTCCTGTGCCCGTTCTGGAGCGCGTCGCCCTACGAGATGCTCGTGATCCCCCGCCACCACGCCGAGCACCTCACCGATGCCACGCCGAAGGACCTCGTCGCCGTCGGCCGCAGCATCCGCGACGGCCTCGCCGTGCTGCGAGAGGTCATGGGCCACGTGTCGTACAACCTCGTGTTCCACACGTCCCCCCACCACCACGCCGGCGACTTCCACTGGCACGTGCACGTGAACCCGCGCATCACCTCGGTGGCCGGGTTCGAGCAGGGCACCGGTGTGATGATCAACATCGTCGCCCCCGAGCTGGCCGCCGAGCAGCTGCGCGAGCACCTGCGGGCACCGCTCGCGCCGGCCGTCGGCTGAGCCCCGTGCCGGCCGATCGCTCCGACGCGCGCGAGCACGCGCGCACCTGGCCGTTCTGGGCGCCCAGCCAGGCCGAGGCGGTGGAGGCCGCCCTCGACCTCGCGGAGGTCGGTCCGGGCGTGCGGGTGATGGACCTGGGTTGCGGCGACGGGCAGGTGCTGCTCGCCGCCGCTCGTCGCGGGGCCGACGTCGCGGGGGTCGAGTTCGACCCCGACCTGGTCGCCGAGGCGCGCGCGAACCTCGCCGGCGCCGGCGTCGAGGCCGACGTGCGCGCCGGCGACCTCTTCGACCCGGACCTCGACCTGCGGGCCGACGTGTGGTTCTCGTACCTGGCGCCGGCGACCCTGCAGCGCCTGCTCCCCCGGCTGGACGCGGCCGCCGGCGGGCGCCTCGTCACCGTCGACTTCGACGTGCCCGGGCTCGTGCCGACGAAGCGGTCGGGGCCGGCGCGCCTCTACCGGCTCCCGGGGCGGCGCCGCCGGGCCGGCGCGCCCGGCTGGTCGAGCACCGGCACCTTCGTCGCCACCGTGCCCGACGTGCAGTCGCTGTCGTGCCTCTCGGCGACGCACCCCGGCGGACCCACGCAGGTGCGCGCGTCCCGACCCCTCGCCGCCGTCGCCACCGCGTTCGCCGGCGCCGAGCACCTCGACGGCCCAGGCGAGCTGGCCGTCGACCTCCGCTGGGAGGGACAGCCGGCGGGCACGTTCGCCGGCGGCGCGGTCCGCGCGGCCGGGCTCGCCGACCACTGGGTGTTCGTGCTCCACGGCGACGAGGAGGAGGGCGTCTGGGAGCTGAGCGACGAGGGCGTCGCCAACCTCCGCCGCGCCCTGCGCCGCACGACGCCGCCCGCCACCATCGAAGAGGTCCTCGCCGCCGCCGAGACCTGAGCCCGCCCAAACCCGTTCTGGGATACCGATTCCCCCGCCTGCGGGGGAATCGGTATCCCAGAACGGTGGTCAGCGGGTGGCCAGGTCGTAGACCCGGCGCTTGGCGACGCCGAAGCGCCCGACGACCGCAGCCACGGCGTCGCGGGTCGACGCGCCGGCGGCGATCTCCGCCTCGAGCGCGGCGCGCAGGTCGTCGTCGGTGGCCTCGGCCGGCGGCTCGGCGCCGCCGAGCACGATCACGAACTCGCCCTTGGGCTCGTCGGCCAGCCACGCCGCGGCGCCGGCGAGGTCGCCGCGGAACCACTCCTCGTGCAGCTTGGTGAGCTCGCGGCCGATGGCGACGGGTCGGCCGCGGCCGCACGCCTCGATCAGGTCGGCGATGGTGC
>DASUEE010000291.1:0-2281 GCA_036275235.1 Acidimicrobiales bacterium
GACGAGGCGGTCGTGCTCCGGCCCTGGTGACGGCTCCGGGGGTGTTGCGACCGGTTTGCGCTCGTGTTGCGTTCGGGTGACGCTGCGTGCGCTACGGTCTCCGCTGCGGAGGCAACGGGGGCGGTGCACTCCATGCGCTCAGAACTCGGAGGAACACTCCCGGATGACCCCAACCACTCGCGCCCGCGCGCGTGCCGGCACCCGCCGGCCGGCCCGCGCGGCAGTCGCTGCTGCCGCCCTCGCCCTGGCGAGCCTCGCCGCCACGGGCCCGCTCGCCCAGCCGGTGGGCGCCGCGACGTCCACGTCCGCCCGCACCGCCCAGGAGGACCAGCTCGCCTCCAAGATCAGCGGGTCGCGGTGGTACGCCGGCCGAGCGCCGCTGCCGTTCCACGACGTGCTCGGCGACGGCGCCACCGGCTGGTCGGGTCACATGGCGTGGCTGGGCGACCTCCAGCACCACCCGGACCTCGGCTCGGAGGCGGCGAAGGTCGATGCCACCTGGGGCGGGGTCGCCGAGATCGTCGGCCGCGGCCCGGACATCGCCACCGTGCACGACGCCTTCATGCGCTCGCCCGCCCACCGCGAGAAGATCATGGGTGACTGGGACTGGGTCGGCGTCGGCATCGTCGAATCCGGCGGCCAGCTGTGGGTGACCGTCCGGTTCCTGCGCTGAGGCCGTGGTAGGAACGCCGGCCATGGCTGAGATCACCCTCGGGGGCAACCCCATCCACACCAACGGCGACCTGCCCGCACCGGGCTCGAAGGCCCCCGCCTTCGAGGTGGTCAAGAGCGACTTCACCACCGTCAGCTCCGACGACCTCGCCGGCCAGCGCGTCCTGCTCAACATCTTCCCGAGCATCGACACCGGGGTCTGCGCCACGTCCGTGCGCACGTTCAACGAGCGGGCCGCCGACCTCGACGACACCACCGTCGTCTGCGTCTCGGCCGACCTGCCCCCGGCGGCGGGCCGGTTCTGCGCGGCCGAGGGCATCGAGAACGTCATCACGGGCTCCACCTTCCGGTCGTCCTTCGGCGAGGACTACGGCGTCCGCATGGTCGACGGGAAGCTCGAGGGCCTGAACGCCCGGTCCGTCGTGGTCCTCGACCGCGACGGCACCGTGCTCCACAGCGAGCTCGTGCCCGAGATCGCCCAGGAGCCGGACTACGACGCCGCCATCAAGGCGCTCGGCTCGCACGGGTAGCGGACGGGCCGCCGTCACACGACCGGCGGCTCGTCCTCGGCGATCTCGGCGTCCACCGGCCCGGGCCGGGGGTCGCCGACGATGTTCGGGTCCTCGACGCCCACCCCGGTGCCCCGGAGCTTGTCGAGGAGCGAGCCGTCCTCGGCCCGGCCGGTCTCGTCGCGCACGAGGTCGTCGTCCTCGGCCTCCCGGTCGATCCGCTCGGGGATGGTGTCGTCGGAGTCGGCGGTCATCGCGGTTCGATTCCCCGTCCCGCCCCCGGCCAGTCGCCGCGGACCTAACGTCCCCGGCGTGACCGTCGACGCCGCCGCCCTCCTCGAGTCCGCCCGCTCGCTCCAGCCCCGCACGGTGGCCCTGCGCCGCGACCTGCACCGCCACCCCGAGCTCGGCAACGACCTCCCCCGCACCCAGGGCGCGGTCCTCGACGAGATCGGCGACCTCGGCCTGGAGGTCCGCACGGGCTCGTCGGTCACCTCGGTGGTGGCCACGCTCGACACCGGGCGCCCCGGGGGCACGGTGCTGCTGCGCGGCGACATGGACGCCCTGCCCATGCCCGAGGACACCGACCTCGACTTCGCGTCCGAGGTTCCGGGGACGATGCACGCATGCGGGCACGACGCCCACACGGCGATGCTCACCTCCGCCGCCCGCCTCCTCGTCGACCGGTCCGAGGACCTGTCCGGGAAGCTGGTCTTCATGTTCCAGCCCGGCGAGGAGGGGCACCACGGCGCGAAGCACATGCTCGACGAGGGTCTGCTCGACGGCCTCCACGTGACCCGGGCCTTCGCCATCCACCAGTCGCCGAGCATCCCGTCCGGGATGGTGGCCACGAAGCCCGGGCCGCTCATGGCGTCGGCCGACGAGTTCGTCGTCGAGGTCGTCGGCCGGGGCGGGCACGCAGCGATGCCCCACCACGCCAACGACCCGGTCCCGGTGGCGTGCGAGATGGTCGGCGCGTTCCAGACGATGATCACCCGTCGCGTCGACGTGTTCGACCCCGCCGTCGTCACCGTCGGCGCCGTGCGCGCCGGCACCACCGACAACGTCATCCCGGAGACGGCCCGGCTCGTCGGCACGAT
>DASUEE010000292.1:0-7114 GCA_036275235.1 Acidimicrobiales bacterium
CGCCTTCCACCGGTGGGCCGCAGCGCCCGCCGGCTGGTTCACGGTCCTGCACGGCGAGGTGCTCGCCCGCCCCTGACCCTCGTCCGGTTCGTCGACCTTTCGGCGAGCGAGGCCACCTAGCTCAGGTGCCTGCGCTCGCAGGAAGCCGCGGGGCGGGTTCTTGCGAGCATCGACGCTCCGGCGGGGCGTCGCAGCTCGCCGAATCGAGCTCACCGAATCGTCGACGAATCGTTCCCGACGGGCGCCGTTAGCCTCCGTCGGGCATGGCCGACGGCAGCGCGAAGACCGACTGGAACCCGCTGCTGCGAGACCAGTTCGAGGAGCCGTACTGGCACGAGCTGCAGGCGTTCGTCCGGGCCGAGCGGGAGCAGCACCTCGTCCACCCGCCCCACGACGAGGTGTTCGCGGCCCTCCACCTCACGCCGCACTCCGAGGTGAAGGTGCTGATCCTCGGCCAGGACCCGTACCACGGCCCCGGCCAGGCGCACGGGCTGTGCTTCTCCGTGCGCGAGGGCGTCGACGTCCCGCCGTCGCTCGTGAACATCCACACCGAGCTCGAGTCCGACCTCGGCTGCCCCCGCCCTGCGCACGGCAACCTCGAGCACTGGGCCAGGCAGGGGGTGCTGCTGCTCAACACCACGCTGACGGTGCGCTCCCGGCAGGCGGCGTCGCACCAGCGCAAGGGGTGGGAGCGCTTCACCGACCGGGTCATCGAGGTCGTGAACGACAAGCCCGAGCGCGTGGTCTTCGTCCTCTGGGGCTCGGCCGCCCGCCGGAAGAAGGACTTCGTGGACACGAGCCGTCACGTGGTGATCGAGTCGCCGCACCCCTCACCCCTGTCGGCGCACAAGGGGTTCTTCGGCACCCGCCCGTTCTCCCGGGCCAACGCCGCGCTGGTCGAGACGGGCCGTGACCCCGTCGACTGGTGCATCCCGTGACCCTGCTCGCCGACGTGGTCGGCACGGCCGGCGCGGTCGCCGCCACCACCAAGCGCACCGCGAAGCGCGACGCCCTCGCCGCCCTGTTCCGACGGCTGGACGCCGACGAGGTCGAGCCGGTGGTCGGCTTCCTCCTCGGCGAGGCCCGCCAGGGGCGCATCGGCATCGGCTGGGCCACGATCCGCGACCTCGACTGCCCGCCTGCTGCCGAGCCCGCGCTGACCGTCGCGGAGGTCGACCAGGCCATCGACGTGCTGGCGGTCACCACGGGGGCGGGCTCCCAGGGCGCACGACGCGAGCAGCTCGTCGTGCTGTTCGGCCGGGCGACGGCGGACGAGGCCGACTTCCTCGGCCGCCTGTTCGTGGGCGACATGCGCACCGGCGCGCTCGCCGGCGTGGTCACCGATGCGGTCGCCGCCGCGTCGGGCATCGCTGCGCCGGTGGTCCGCCGGGCGGTGATGCTCGCGGGCGATCTGGCCGCCGTTGCCCGCCTCGCCCTCGACGAGGGGGCGGCGGCGGTCGCCGACGTCGGGCTGCGGCCGCTGCGCGCCGTGCAACCCATGCTGGCCTCCACCAGCGAGTCCGTGGCCGCGGCCATCGCCGAGGTGGGCGAGTCCAGCGTCGAGTGGAAGCTCGACGGCGCGCGCATCCAGGTCCACCGGGCCGGCGACGAGGTGCGCATCTACACCCGCAACCTCAACGACGTCACCGCCCGGTTGCCCGAGGTCGTCGAGGCCGTGCTCGCCTACGACGCAGAGGGCTTCGTGCTCGACGGCGAGGTCCTCGGCTTCATGGGGCCCGAGGAGTCCCCGCAGGCGTTCCAGGACACGATGAGCCGCTTCGGCCGGTCCTCCGGGGAGCATCGCACCGTGCTGGTGCCGCAGTTCTTCGACGTCCTCCACCTCGACGGCGCCGACCTCATCGACGCACCGCTGGTCGAGCGGCGGACCCGGCTGTCGGACCTCGTGGGCCCGCACCTCATCCCGGGCACGATCACGGCCGACGCCGACGTCGCCGCGGGCGTGCTCGAGGACGCGCTGGCGCACGGGCACGAGGGGGTCATGGTGAAGGCGGCGTCCTCGACGTACGAGGCGGGCCGGCGCGGCAAGAGCTGGCGCAAGGTGAAGCCGGTGCACACGCTCGACCTGGTGGTCCTCGGCGTCGAGTGGGGGAGCGGGCGACGACGGGGGTGGCTGTCGAACATCCACCTGGGCGCGCTCGACCCGGACACCGGGGAGCCGGTGATGGTCGGCAAGACCTTCAAGGGCATGACCGACGAGGTGCTCGCGTGGCAGACGACGCGCTTCCTCGAGCTGGAGACGCACCGCGAGGGCCACGTGGTGTGGGTCCGCCCCGAGCAGGTGGTGGAGATCGCGCTCGACGGCGCCCAGGTCTCCACGCGCTACCCAGGCGGCGTCGCGCTCCGCTTCGCCCGGGTGGTCCGCTACCGCGACGACAAATCGCCCACCGAAGCAGACACGCTGGACGCCGTGCGCTCCCTCCTCGCCCGCTCGTCGTGACCACCGCCATCGTCTGGTTCCGGCGCGACCTGCGCCTGTCGGACAACCCCGCGCTCGTCGAGGCGGTCCGCGACGCCGACGAGGTCGTCGGGGTCTTCTGCCTCGACCCCGCCCTCCACGGGCCGTCCGGCGCGCCGAGGCAGGCGTTCCTGCACCGGACGCTGCGCGCCCTCGACGAGTCGATGGACGGCGCGCTGGTGGTCCGGGAAGGCGACCCGCAGGAGGTGCTGCCGGAGCTCGCCGTCGAGGTGGAGGCCTCCTCCGTGCACCTCGCCGAGGACTTCGGGCCCTACGGTCGCCGGCGCGACGACCAGGTCGCCGAGCGGCTGGTCGAGGCGGGCATCGAGGTGGTCCGGACCGGATCGCCGTACGCCGTGCCCCCCGGTTCCGTCCGCAACAAGGCCGGCGACCGCTACAAGGTCTTCACGCCGTTCTCGAAGGCCTGGCGCGACCACGGCTGGCCCGACCCGGTGCGGAAGCCCGCCCGGATCTCCTGGCGCAAGGCGAGGTCCGACGGCGTCCCCGATGATCCCGACCTCGGCGCGGTCGAGCTCCCCGATGCGGGGGAGGCCGCCGCCCGGCGCCGCCTCGACGCGTTCCTGCGGTCGGACGTCGAGGGCTACGCCGACGCTCGCGACCGGCCCGGCGAGGACGCCACCTCCCGCCTCTCGCCGCACCTGAAGTGGGGGACGATCCACCCCCGCCAGATCCTGTCGCGGCTGGGCCGGACGAAGGGCGAGGAGGTGTTCGCCACCGAGCTGTGCTGGCGCGAGTTCTACGCCGACGTGCTGTTCCACGCGCCGGGCTCCGCCCGGGAGTCCATGGACCCGAAGGTCGGCGCCATGCCGTGGGACCGCGGAGCGAGCGCCGACGAGCTCTTCGACGCCTGGACGCAGGGGCGCACCGGGTACCCGATCGTCGACGCCGGCATGCGCCAGCTGCTCGCCGAGGGGTGGGTGCACAACCGGGTCCGCATGATCGTGGCCAGCTTCCTCGTGAAGGACCTCCACCTCGACTGGCAGCGCGGCGCACGGTGGTTCATGCAGCACCTGGTCGACGGCGACCTGGCTTCGAACCAGCACGGGTGGCAGTGGACCGCCGGCACCGGCACCGACCCGTCGCCGTTCTTCCGGATCTTCAACCCCACCACGCAGGCGGAGCGGTTCGACCCCGACGGCACCTACGTGCGCCGGTACGTGCCGGAGCTGGCCGACGTCCCGGCGTCGCACGTGCACGAGCCCCACCTGGCACCGGACGGCGTCCCCGAGGGCTATCCGGAACCGATCGTCGACCACCGCGAGGAGCGCGCGGAGTCCCTCCGGAGGTACGAGGCCACCCGGTAGGGAATGATTGCCCCATGGCCGTGATCCCGCCGCAGGACCTCCTCTTCCTCCTGATGGAGGCGCGCGAGAAGCCCGCGCACGTGGGCGGGCTCGCCCTGTTCGAACCGCCGCCCGATGCCGACGAGCACTACCTGTACGAGCTGTACCGCTCGTGCGTCGAGTCGGAGGCGCCGGTGCGCTCGCTGTTCCGCAAGCGGGTGAACCGCCCCGGGCTCCTCGGCCTGCAGTGGGTCCGGGACGACGACTTCGACATCGAGTACCACGTCCGCCACTCGGCGCTGCCGGAACCGGGCCGCATCCGCGAGCTGCTCACGGTCGTGTCTCGCCTGCACGGCTCGCTGCTCGACCGCAACCGTCCCCTGTGGGAGGCGCACCTCATCGAGGGGCTGCGCGACGGTCGCTTCGCGCTGTACTCGAAGATCCACCACGCCCTGTGCGACGGGGTCACCGCCATGCGCCTCCTCGAGGCGTCGATGTCGCCCGACCCCGCGGAGCGCGGCATGCCCCAGCCCTGGGCGCGCCGGCCGAGGCAGGGCTCGCCCTTCGACGAGCCCGACCCCGACGACCCTGATGCGCTGGCGGCGGAGCCCGCCCACGGCCGCGAGCGCGCGCGCCCCGAGCCGCCCGAGGACGACACGTGGACGGCGCTGGTGTCCGACGGCCTGCGCCGGCTGGGCACCGAGGTCGCCCACGGCGTGGGTGGGGTGCTGAGCGCCACCGAAGGTGTCGGGCAGCTCGCCGCCAGCTTCCGAGACCAGGTCGCCGCCGCGCCGCAGGCACCCCGCACCCCGTTCAACGTGCCCGTCACCGGCGCCCGGCGCTTCGCCGCCGACTCCTGGTCGATCGACCGGGTGCGGGCCGCGGGCGCGCCCCACGGCGCCACCGTCAACGACGTCGTCCTCGGCATGAGCGCCGGCGCCCTGCGGCGCTACCTGCTCGACCAGGGTGCCCTGCCCGACGAGCCGCTCGTCGCCATGGTCCCGGTGTCGCTCAAGGCGCGCGGCGCCGACGACAGCACCGGCAACGCCGTGGGCGCCGTGCTGTGCTCCCTCGGCACGCACCTCGACGGCGCGGCAGCGCGGCTCGAGCACATCCAGGAGTCGATGCACCGGAACAAGGACCGCCTCGAGGGCCTCACACCGGCGCAGATCCTGGCGCTCAGCGCGCTGAACCTGGCTCCCGCCGTCCTGCCGATGAGCCCGCTCGCCCGGACCCCGGCGGCGGAGCTGCTGCGGCCCGCCTTCAACGTGGTCATCTCGAACGTGCCGGGACCGAAGCAGCCCCTCTACTGGAACGGCGCCCGGCTCACCGGGAACTACCCCCTCTCGGTGCTCACCGACGGGCAGGCGGTGAACATCACCACCGCCAGCTACGCCGGGAGCCTCGACTTCGGGATCCTCGGCTGCCGCCGGGCGGTCCCCTCGCTGCAGCGCCTGCTGGGCTACCTGGAGGAGGAGCTCGTGGAGCTCGAGTCGGCGTGACGGCCGACCTCCGGGGCGCCGGCTGGCAGTCGGTATCATCGAGTGCCAGCCAGCTGCTGCCCGGGAGGTGACCGCGTGCTCGACGACAGGAAGGCCTCGATCCTGCGGGCCGTCGTGCAGGAGTACATCGAGACCGCTCAGCCCGTCGGCTCCGGCAAGGTCGCCGAGACGCCGGGCGTCGACGTCAGCTCTGCCACCGTGCGCAACGAGATGGCGGTGCTCGAGTCCGAGGGCTACCTGACCCAGCCCCACACGAGCGCCGGGCGCATCCCCACGGAGAAGGGCTACCGCTACTTCGTCGACACCATCGGCGCGCCGGGCGCACTGCGCGGCGAGCAGGCCCGCCAGGTGAGCGAGTTCTTCGCCCGGGCCCACGGCGAGCTCGAGGAGATGCTCGAGTCGACGAGCCGGCTGCTCTCGGGCCTCACGGCGTGGACCGGCGTGGTCGTGCCGCCGTCCGCCGCCGACGTGGCCATCCGCTCGGTCCAGGTGGTGGGGCTGTCGCCCACCACCGTGCTGGCGGTCGCCGTGCTCGCCGATGCCACCGTCGAGAAGCACACGCTCGAGCTGCCCCGGGAGATCGGCGAGGAGCGGGTCAATGCCGCGTCCGCGCACCTGGCCGCCCAGCTCACCGGCTCGATGCGCGCCGCCGTCCCCGAAGCCGTCGCCGGCACCGGTGACGCGGACACCGACGCGGTGTCCGCCGCCGTGGTCGACGTGCTGCGGCGGACCACCCCCGCCGACACGGCCGAGGAGGTGTTCGTCGGAGGCGCATCTCGCGTCGCATCGGCCTTCGACGCGGTCGAGACGGTGCAGCAGGTGCTCAGTGTCCTCGAGGAGCAGCTGGTCGTCGTGACGCTGCTGCGCGACGTCGTCGACCGCGGGCTGCAGGTGGCCATCGGCACCGAGACCGGCATGGAGCCCCTGGCCGACGCCGCGCTGGTCGTGGCCTCGTACACGGTGGCCGGCGAGCGCGCCGGATCCATCGGCGTGCTGGGCCCGGCCCGCATGAACTACCCCGAGGCCATGGCCGCCGTGGCCGCCGTGAGCCGCCGTCTGGGCGACCGCCTCACGTCCGAGACCTGACGGAGCACCGATGGCTGACTACTACGCGCTGCTGGGCGTCTCCCGCGACGCCTCGCCCGAGGAGATCAAGCGGGCGTACCGCAAGCGGGCCCGCGAGCTGCACCCTGACGCCAACCCCGACGACCCCGAGGCCGAGCACCACTTCAAGGAGGTCGCCCAGGCGTGGGAGGTCCTGCGCGACCCCGAGAAGCGCGCTCGCTACGACCGCTACGGCGAGGCCGCGTTCACCGGCGCCGGAAGCGGGGGCGGGGACCCCTTCGCCGGGTTCGGCGGGGTGGGCGACATCTTCGACGCCTTCTTCGGCGGCCAGAGCCCCTTCGGTGGCGGCGGCCGGAGCGCCGGCCCGCTCCGCGGCCCCGACCTCGAGGTGGTCACCGAGCTCGAGTTCACCGAGGCCGTGTTCGGCGCGCAGCACAAGATCGACGTGCGCACGGCCGTGGCCTGCGACGCGTGCGACGCCACCGGCGCCGAGCCCGGGACGTCGCCGGTCACCTGCGGCGAGTGCGGCGGCGCCGGCCAGGTGCGCCGGGTCCGCCAGTCCCTGCTCGGCCAGATGGTCACCACCGCGGCGTGCCCCCGCTGCGGCGGCGTCGGGCAGATCATCGAGCACCCGTGCGAGACGTGCGCCGGCGAGGGCCGCACCCTGCAGGACAAGACCTTCACCGTCGACATTCCGCCCGGCGTCGACGCCACCTCCACGTTGCGCCTCCAGGGCCGCGGCGCGGTGGGCCCCCGTGGCGGCCCGC
>DASUEE010000293.1:0-9290 GCA_036275235.1 Acidimicrobiales bacterium
CGCGCAGTACCGCGAACTCCGGGGGTGGACCGGGATGGACGGAGCTGCACACGTCGTCGGACGTCTGGTCGAGGCCTTCCTCGGGCCCGCGCCGCCGGTGGGGGTCCGCTGCTGGGACGGCACGTCGTGGGGTGACCGAGCTGCGCCGCTGCAGGTGCACGTGAACACGCCGGTCGCCCTCCGCCGGCTGCTGTGGGACCCCGGCGAGCTGGGGTTGGCCCGCGCCCACGTGGCGGGCGAGCTCGACTTCGACGGCTCGGTCTTCGACCTGCTCGCCCTGCGCGACCGGGTGCTCGCCCGCGACGCCGACGCGGCGCTGCACCTGCGGCCCCGGGAGTGGGCGGGCCTCGTCCGCGCCGCCCGGCGCCTCGGGGTGCTGGGTCGGCGGCCGGTGCCGCCCCCGGAGGAGGCCCGCCTGTCCGGTCGCCGGCACTCGAAGCGCCGGGACCGCGCCGCCATCTCCCACCACTACGACGTCGGGAACGACTTCTACGAGCTGGTGCTCGGGCCGTCGATGACGTACTCGTGCGCGCTCTTCCCGCACGCGCGCACCACGCTCGAGGAGGCGCAGGCGCTCAAGCACGAGCACGTGTGCCGCAAGCTCGGCCTCGCACCCGGCCAGCGGCTGCTCGACATCGGCTGCGGGTGGGGCGGGATGGTCCTGCACGCCGCCCGGCACCACGGGGTCCGTGCCGTCGGCATCACGATCTCCGAGCAGCAGGCGTACCGAGCGCAGCAGCGCGTGCGGGCGGCAGGGCTGGCAGATCGCGTGGAGATCCGGTTGCAGGACTACCGCGAGGTCGCCGATGCTCCGTTCGACGCCGTCTCGAGCATCGGCATGTTCGAGCACGTCGGCATGACGCAGGTGCAGGCCTACTTCGGCCAGGTGCGCTCGCTCCTGCGCCCCGGCGGGCGGTTCCTGAACCACGCCATCTCACGGCCGTCCGGCGAGGGGCCGCTCGATCGCGACTCGTTCCCGGCCCGCTACGTCTTCCCCGACGGCGAGCTGCACGAGGTGGGGCGCACGGTCTCGGCCATGCAGGACCTGGGGTTCGAGTGCCGCGACGTGGAGTCCCTGCGCGAGCACTACGCCCGCACGCTGCGCTGCTGGGTGACGAACCTCGAGCGTCACTGGGGGCGGGTGGTCGCGCTGGTCGGGCCCGCCCGAGCGAGGGTGTGGCGGCTCTACCTGGCCGGATCGGCCGTGGGCTTCGAGTCGAACCGCCTCAACATCCACCAGGTGCTGGCCGTCCACGCGGCGGCCGACGGCGCCAGCGGCATGCCGGCGGTCCGGCCGGCCACGGCGACGTCCGTGGAGGACGCCCTCGCTAGCCGTTGAGGTCGACGAGCTCCGAGCCCTCGTGCCGGGCGTCGGCGTCGCTGCGCAGGAACAGGCCGATCAGCAGGGCCCCGACGCTGCCCGACATGAGGACGCCCACCGGGATCAGGATCACCAGGACGACGACGATGATGGCGGCTCCGAGCACGGCGCCCATGGTGCCAGACCCCGCCGCCCCGCCCGGAAATCCCGTCGATTCGGACCACCGGTGGTGGCGAGTCGACGAGATGTCGGTCAGGGGGTCACGACGACCTTGCCGAGCGCGCGGCGCTGCTCGAGGTCGGTGATCGCCGCCGCCGCCTGCTCGAGCGGGTACGTGGCCGACACGTGCGGGCGCAGCTTCCCCTCGGCCAGCCACTCGAGCAGCTGGGCGATGTTGCGGCGGTGGCGCTCGGGGTCACGGGCGGTGAAGGCCCCCCAGAACACGCCGACCACCGAGCAGCCCTTGAGCAGCGTGAGGTTGACCGGGATGCGGGGGATGTGGCCGGCGGCGAAGCCAATGACGAGGAACCGGCCCTCCCACGCCATGGACCGCAGGGCGAGCTCGCTCAGGTCGCCACCGACCGGGTCGTAGCAGACGTCGACGCCCTGGCCGTCGGTGAGCTCCTTGAGGCGGGCGCGCAGGTCCTCGGTCGCGTAGTTCACGGTCTCCGCGGCACCGCGCGAGCGGCACAGCTCGAGCTTCTCGTCGGTGGATGCGGCGGCGATGACACGCGCGCCGAGCATGGCTCCGATCTCCACGGCGGCGAGGCCGACGCCGCCGGCGGCGCCGAGCACCAGCAGGGTCTCTCCGGCCTGCAGCTGCCCGCGGTCCACCAGCGCGTACTGCGACGTGCCGTGGGCCATGAGGAAGGCGGCCGCGTCGACGAGGTCGACGCCATCGGGCACGGGCACCGCGGCGGCCGCCGGGATCGCCACCTGCTCGGCCATCGCCCCCCAGCCGATCATCGCGGCCACCCGGCCGCCGACCGCCAGCCCCTCGACGCCCTCGCCCACGGCGGACACGGTGCCGGCCAGCTCGCCGCCGGGCGAGAACGGCAGCGCCGGCTTGAACTGGTACTTGTCCTGCACGATCAGGACGTCGGGGAAGTTCACCCCGCAGCCGGCCACGTCGACCACGACCTGCCCGGGGCCGGGCGTGAGGTCGGGCACCTCCTCGACCACCAGCGACTCGGGTGGTCCGAACTCCTTGCACAGCACGGCGCGCATGGCGCCGGACCCTAACCACGACCAGCCGGTTCTGGGCCGCGCTCCACGCTGTGGAAGGCGTCGCTCGCGGCCCGGAACGACCCGCTCTGTCAGTCTTCCTCGTCGAGCCGCAGGCGGTAGTCGATCGAGTCCGCGAACAGCTCATCACCACAGTCCCGAGCCCGGTCGGCGAGCTCGGCGGTCACCTCGTCGGGGATGCGTGGTTGTCCCGCCCGGAACCCACGCGCGTTGGCAGCCTCCTCCCAGCGCCACATGAGGTTCTGCACCTGTTCCTCGCAGGCGAAGCGATTGCGCTCGGTCCGCTCATCTGCCATCGATCGCCCGATCCAAAGGAGCGACAGGGCAGCGAGCACGGCGGCGCCGGTCCGGAGCACGGCGTGCCAGTCGAGGTCGCGCCCGCCGCTGACCTCACGCTCGGAGGAGTCACCGTCGTCGACGAGCTCGACCGGTTCGACGCCCTCGTCGTCGCCGTCCGAGACCCGCCGCCAGCCCGCCACGGTGGATCAGGCGCCGGGGACCCGAGCCCAGGCTTCGATCTCGACCTGGGCGCCGATGGGCAGGGCGGCCACCGCGACCGCCGAGCGGGCCGGGCGGTGCCCGGGGGCGACGGCCTCGAAGGCCTCGACGTACACCTCGTTCATCGTGCCGTAGTCGTGCATGTCGACGAGGAACACCGTGGTCTTCACGACGTCGGCGAGGCTCGCGCCCTGCGACCCGAGCAGCGACGCCAGGTTGGTCATCGCCTGGCGGAGCTCGGCCCGCACGCCGCCCTCGACCAACCCGCCGTCGCCCAGGCCGACCTGCCCGGAGCAGATGATCCACTCGCCGCTGCGGACGACGGGCGTGTACGGGCCGACCGGGGTCGTCATGCGCGCAACCGTATCCCCGTCGGCCAGACCGGGGGCCGGCCCTGGTGGAGCCACACCGCGGCGGCGACGGCGGCGAACACGGCGTCGGACACCGGCACCGCCGGGCCGGCGCCCTCGACGGTGACCTCGATCGGCGGGGTGTCGACGGCGCGCAGCACGCCGAAGGAGCGGATGGTCAGGTCCTGCACGCGGCCCTCGTCGTCCACGGCGATGGACTCCGACGTGACCCACGACGCGCCCTGGTGGGCGGCGCCGATGCAGTACGAGCGCAGGGCCACCAGGTCCAGGGGATCGCCGGCGTCGACGTGCACCTCGATGGCACCGCCGTCGCCGACCCGGGCGCGGGCGGTCCCGCCGCCGGGTTGGCTGATCGGACCGACCCAACCCTCGGCGTCGGTGCCGGCGAGACCGGCGAGCAGCACGGTCGCCTCGGCCCAGCCGGCGGCGCGCAGCGCGGTGGATGTGGGCGGTCCGGGCACGTCGACCTCGACGACCTCGAGGGCAGGGGCCGCCGAGCGGACGGCCTCGGCGATGCCGGGCGTGCGGGCGACGCGCACCACGCCGGTGCCGTCGGCGCGGACGCCGGCGGCGAGGGGCGGCCGCTTCGCCCCGAGTCGCACGGTGTCCTCCCGGCTGTAGAGCGCGCGGACCGGCCGGCCGTGCTCGTCGGCGAGGTGGCGGGCCGCCTCGCCGACGACGGAGTCGACCTTGCCGCCGAAGGCGCCGCCGTTGCCGAGCGGGCTGGCGGCGCGGCCGCCCGGCTGGCACCACGACGCGTCGGTCTCGAGGTACGCGGGCTCCACCCAGGACGTCTGGAGCGTGAGCGCCCACTCGCCCTCGGCGACGTCGATCGGTGGTCCGGACTCCACCGTGGTGTGGCGTCCCTGGACCTTGCCGCCCGCGGCCCGGGCCTCGGCGACGGACTCGCCGAGGGTCCACGCGCCCTCGGGGTCGAGCACCGCCACGAGCGCCCCGGACGGCGCGGTGTCGTCGGCGAAGCCCGCCCGACCGAGGGCGACCTCCGGGTCGAGGCGCTGGGGCACGCCGCCCTCGAGGGTGGCGCGTGCGGCGGCGGCGTCGAGGTCGCGATCGGGGCCGGCGTCGTCGCCGTACGCGTCCCACGCCTCGAGGATCGTGCGCCACCCCGTGCAGCGGCACAGGTGGGCGAGCAGCGCCTGCTCCACCTCCTCGTGCCCGGCGTCGGGCTTGCGCTCCCGCAGCGCCGAGAGCCGGGTGACGATGCCCGGCGTGCAGAACCCGCACTGGGAGCCGCCGGTGGCGCACAGCGCGGCGGCCCAGGTGGCGCCGTCGTGCACGTGGTCCGGCGTGGTCACGTCCCGGCCGCGCACCCGCCGCACCGGCGTCACGCACGCCACCCGTGGAGCGCCGTCGACCAGCACGGTGCAGCAGCCGCACTGCCCCTGGGGTGAGCAGCCGTCCTTCGGCGCCCGCAGGCCGAGCTCGTCGCGGAGCACGCCGAGGAGCGACGACGTGGGGTCGCGGACCTCGACCTCCTGCCCGTCGACGCGCAGGCGCAGCGGCTCGGCGGACGGTCCCAGCTGGTCGTGGCCGGCCATGGGCCCACACTACGGTCGGCCCCATGGCCGACCGCCTCTCCGTCCCCCGCCGCGGCCTCGTCGTCCCCGCGGCGGTCACCCGTCGGGGGTTCCTCGCGGGCGCGGCCGCCGCCGGCCTCCTCGCCGCCTGCGGCGGGGACGACGACGACACCTCGGCGGGCCCGACCAGCAGCGAGCCGAGCGCCGACGGCGAGATCGTCGGCGGCCTGTCGGCGGTCCGCTTCTACGGCCCCTACTACCGGGCGGGCCAGGCGGCGCGCGTGCCCTTCGGGCTGTCCGACGACGAGGGCCTGCTGCCGGTGGACCTGGCCCCGGAGGAGCTGGGCGTCACGGTCCGCGGACCCGACGGCGAGGAGGCGGCATCCGGGCTCACCGCGCCCCTCTACGAGGGCGGCCTGCCCCGCCCGTACTACGCGTTCGAGTTCCGGCCCGAGACCGCCGGCTTCTACGACATCGTCCTCGACACAGGATCGCAGGGCGAGGTCGTCACGCAGGTCCAGATCGTCGAGGCCGACGACGAGGTGGCCTCGGCGATGGTCGGCCCCGGCGACCCGCTGCCGGCGCTGCAGACCCCCACCACGGCCGATGCCCGCGGCGTCACGCCGATCTGCACCCGGGAGCCGGCCTGCGACCTGCACGTGCGCACGGCCGCCGAGGTCGTCGCCGCCGGCGAGCCGATGGCGCTCCTCGTCGCCACCCCGGCGTTCTGCCAGACCGTGATCTGCGGGCCCGTGCTCGACGTGCTGCTCGGGGTGCTGCCGGATGTCCCGGGCGTCACCGCCGTCCACGCCGAGGTGTTCTCGGACCCGGAGGACAACTCCGTGCCGCCCACCCCCGAGGACTACGCGCCCGTCATCGACGAGCTCGGCCTGGCCTTCGAGCCTGTGCTCTACACGGTCGGGGCCGACGGCATCGTGCGCCAGCGGCTCGACTACATCTTCGGCGAGGTCGAGATCCGCCGGGCCCTCGAGGACCTGGTGGCCTGAGCGGCCGCACGGGTGACCGACCACGACCTCGCCCTGCTGGAGCTGCTGCGCAGGGAGCCGACCTCCCACGTGGTCGACGCCGACGCCCCCGCCGCCCTCGCCGAGGCGCTCCTCGGATCCGGCGGGCGCGCGCTGGCGCCCGGCGACGTGGCCGGCTGGGTGGCCGAGGCCCAGCTGCTCCGCGCCCGGGCCGAGGCGGTGCTCGCTGCCGAGCACGTCGTCGCCCGCGCCGTCGCGTCCGAGCAGGCTCGCCGGTCGACCCTGCTCGACGCGGACCACGAGCGGGAAGCGGTGCCCGAGGTGCCCGAGGACGGGGCAGAGGACGACGACGAGGACGGGCCCGACGCCGATCGCGCTGCGGTGCGCTTCGCGCTGGTGGTCCTGGCCGTCGCGCAGGTCGGGGGCATCGCGGTCCACGTGGCCGACGACATGCTGCTGGCCGCCGCGCTCCCCGCCGTCAGCATCCTCGCCGTGCTCGCCGTGGTCCTCGCCCACCGGCGGCCGGTGCGCCGACCGGTCGGTGAGCCGGAGGTCGCGGCTGCCGCGGCCGACGTCGGCGACGTCCGACCTGGGCCGGCGCCGTCCGATCACGCGACGGCCCCCGTGGATGCGGTGCCGGCCTCACCCGTGGTCCGTGCTGCGGAGGCCCACCTGCGCCGCCAGCTGGCGGCGTGGAAGCTGGCGTGGTGGGAGCGGGAGCTCCCGCCCGCCGACGTCGGCACGTGGCTCGGTGGTCCCGGCGCCGGGCCGCCGGCCACGCTCGTCGTGGTCGACGCCGACCGACAGGTCGACCACGACCTCTACGCGGCGATGACGGCCGCGCTGCCTGCGGCCGTCCGCGTCGTGCTCGTGCGGCCCCGGGCCGCGTGAGGGCTAGGAGAAGCTGGAGCCGCAGCCACAGGTGCGCTGGGCGTTCGGGTTGTTGATCGAGAACCCGGACTCGAGCCCGTCCTTGAAGTCGAGCGTGGCGCCCTCGAGCATCACGGCGCTGGACGGGTCGACCACCACGCGCACGTCGCCGTAGGTCTGGACGTTGTCGTCGTCGGCGACATCGGAGTCGAAGAACATCTCGTAGCTGAAGCCCGAGCAACCGCCGGGACGGACGGCCACGCGGAGGGCGAGGCTCGGCTCGCCCTCTTCCTCGATGAGGCTCTTGACCTTGGCGGCAGCGGTGTCCGTGAGCGTGATCATGGCGACCAGCGTATCGGGACCGCCCGGGCGCACCGCAGCCGCGGCAGCCGCCCCATCAGGTGCGGACCAGCTCCACCTGGCAGGGCGTGCGGTCGATCAGGGGGTGGAACCGCTCGACGCGAGCGCCGCCGGCGCAGGCCACGAACCCCTCGACCATGCCCCGGTGCATGCTGCACACCAGCTCGGGGTGGTCCTCGGCGAGCTGGCGGAACGGGCAGTGGGTGAAGGCGATGGTGACCGCGCCGTCCTCCTCGGCCCGGGCCGGGTCGAACCCGAGCCCGGCGAGCTCGACCTCGAGGTCGTCGACGACGTCGTCCCGGCGGTCCTCGTCGAGGCGGGCGCGCGCGGACCGGAGCCGGTCGGCCCGGCCCTGGTCGCGCCCCGCCTCGGCCAGCTCCTCCGGGTCGAGCCCGCCGGCGGCGGCCGCCTCGAGGAGGACGCGGGCGAGGGTGGGGAACGCCGGCGGCTCGAGCCCGAGCGACGGGGCGTCGGGGGCCAGCGCGTACCGGTGCTGGGGCCGCCCGACGGAGCCCGTGGGTGCCGCCGTGACCTCGACGAGGCCGAGGTCGCGCATGCGCTCGAGGTGGGGGCGCACGGTGTTGGGGTGCAGGCCGAGGGTGTCGGCGACCTCGGCGGTGGCGAGGGGACGGACGGCGCGGGCGAGCTCGAGGTAGATCGCGTAGCGGGTGTTGTCCCCCAGCGTCTTCAGGATCTCGAGGCGTTCGGCCACGGGCGGAGCGTACCGGGGCTTCGGCGGCCCTTTCCACGGTCGCGGCCGGGAATATGTGTTCCGGCGGTAGGATCGACGCGGTGCAACCCCCCGCCGTCGCCGTGTCCCCCGAGACCGTCACGACGATGCTGCGTGGCGTCATCGACCCCGAGCTCGGGTCCGACGTCGTCGAGCTGGGCATGGTGCGGGGCGTTGCCGTCGACGATGCCGCCGACGGCGCCCACGTCACCGTCACCATCGCGCTGACCACGTCGGGCTGCCCGCTGCGGGCCCAGATCCAGAAGGACGTCCGCACCCGCGTCCTCGCCATGGAGGGCGTGGCCACGGTCTCGCTGGCGTGGGACGAGATGAACCAGGAGGAGAAGGCGCGGGCCATGGAGCGGGCGCGCTTCAACGTGGCCCAGCGCGAGGAGGACTCCTCGGTCGCACCCACCACCAAGGTCGTGCTCGTCTCGTCCGGCAAGGGTGGCGTCGGGAAGTCGTCGGTCACGGTGAACCTGGCCGCGGCGATGGCGGCGCGGGGCCTGAAGGTCGGCGTCCTCGACGCCGACATCTGGGGCTTCTCCGTTCCCCGCCTGCTCGGTGTGTCCGGCCGCCTCGCCAGCCGCGAGCGCGACGGGCACAAGTACATGGTCCCGCAGGAGCGGGTCATCGGCGACGGGCTGCTGCGCGTGGTGTCGATGGGCTTCCTCGTCGAGGACGAGCAGTCGGCGCTGATGTGGCGCGGGCTCATGCTGAACCGGGGCGTCCAGCACTTCCTGCAGGACGTCGACTGGGGCGACGACCTCGACTACCTGCTGGTCGACATGCCGCCCGGCACCGGCGACGTGCAGATGGGCGTGGCCAAGCTCATCCCGCGCGCCGAGGTGCTCGTGGTCACGACGCCGGCGGTCAACGCCCAGAAGGTCGCCGCCCGCGCCGTCTCGATGTCCCGCAAGAACTTCCTGCGGGTCGCCGGGGTCGTCGAGAACATGTCCGCGTTCGTGTGCGACCACGGCGAGCGCTACGAGCTGTTCGGCAGCGGCGGCGGCGCCGCCCTGGCCGAGCAGAGCGGCGCGCCGCTGCTCGGCCAGATCCCGCTCGAGCCGCGCGTGTCGGTCGACGGCGACGCCGGCGAGCCGGTGGCCCTCGGCGACGGCCCGGCGGCCGAGGCGTTCCGCGCCCTCGCCGCCGTGGTGGTCGAGGACGCCGTGCCGCAGGCCGACATGGCCGGCTGCTCGGCCCGCATGCTCGACGCGGCCGTCGCCAACCTCGACGCCCTCGGCCTGTAGCGGTCGGAGCTGTTCCGCAGGGACTGCCAGAACCTTCTGGCAGCTCTCACGGAACGCGAGGTGGACGCGAATGGCCCGGTCGGGCCATACCGGACGCTGCCCCGGCGGGGGCAGGATG
>DASUEE010000294.1:0-9937 GCA_036275235.1 Acidimicrobiales bacterium
ACGTCAAGGACGGCGACAAGGTCCTGAGCGACCCGGGTGGCGCCGAAGCCGTCGCCCCGGTCCCCGCCGGGCAGGAGGAAGCGGTCATCGAGTCCGCCGAGGAGTGCCCCGGCGAGTGCATCTTCATCGAGGTGTGATCCCCGCCGGCTGAGCCGGCGAGCAGATCTGCACGGGCGGCCCTCCGGGGCCGCCCGTGGCGCGCCCGGTCGCCGGCGCGGCCTGACCTGCACGTGCAGACGGTGACCGGATGCGTCACCTCCTGCACGTGCAGGATCACGCAGTGGTGACGCGGGCGGCGATGGCACGGCACTCCCGCAGCTCGCGGTCGACGACGCCGACGGCGTCGCCCGCCAGGTCGAGTCGGGTCGTGGCGAGGCCGCGCCGGCGCTGGAACCACGACGCAACGACCGCCGCCGACTGCACGCGGGCCGACGGCACGACCGCCGTGTGCCGTCCCAGCGCGCCGACCCGGCTGTGGTGCACGCCGCGGGCCTCCGCCCACCCGAGGCCCCGGTAGGACAGCTCGCCGAGGCCGACGCCGGCCGGCACGACGAGGGCGACGAGCACGAGCAGCGACCACGCCGTCGCCCACGCGAGCACCACGACCGCTCCCCCGAGCGCGACCCCGGCCACGGCGCCACGCGCGAGCGCCCGCCGGCGGGCGGCGGAGGGCGCGGTGGCGAGCACGGGCCGGGGCACGGCCGCGGGCAGGACGCGCGCCAGGACCCGGTCGACCTCGTCGGCGGCGAGGAGCGGGATGTCGACCCGGCTGGCGTCGCCCTTCCCCGACGCCGCCGAGCGGACGCGCAGGTCGGCCCGGCCGAAGGGGCGGAGCAGGAGGCGCTCGGACACGCGGGCGTCCTGGACCCGGTCGGTGCGCAGCACGAGCTCGTGGCGCTGGAGCAACCCGTACGTCACGCGCAGCTCGTCGCCCCGGACGGAGGCGGTGAGGTCCCATCGCCGCACGAGGCCGACGAGCCCGGCGACCGCCAGCCACGCCGGGATCGCGACGGCCACGAGGGCGACGACCGAGGACCGCCCGATGTCGTCGACGGCCACCTCCTCGGGGTCGATGCCGAGGTCCACCAGCGCATCGATCCCGAACGCCAGCGCCGCGAGCACCGCGGCCACCTCCGGGCCCGTGATCCCCGACAGGAGCAGCCGGGAGGGCGGGAGCCGGACGAGGACCTCGGACGGTGGCGCCGGCGGCGGTGGGACGGGTCCGTGGCGCTCGACGTCCCACGCATCCGGGACCGCCGGATCAGCAGCGTCGCGGGCCCGGAGGAGCACCGCCCGCAGCGCCTCCGCCTCGGCGAGGGTCACGGCATCGAGGCGCAGCTCGGCACCGGAGCCGCCGGCGGTCTCGACCCGCACCGCCGCGAGCCCGAGCAGCTGGTGGCGCAGGCGACGCTCGAGCTCGACGTGCTGGATGCGCTCGACGGGGATCCGACGCTGGTTCCGCACGAAGACGCCCTCGTCGAGGTGGAGCACGTCGCCGTCGAAGGACCACAGCCGCCTCGACCACGCGATCACGCTCGAGGCGACGGCGACGACCAGCCCGATCGCGAGGACCAGCGCGACCCGGCCGAAGGAGACGGCGACCACGAGGGCGGGGACCGCGTTGCGGAGGCCGTCGACGGAGACCACGTCGACGAGGGCGCCGAGCGGTGACGTGCGCCGCGGCGCGCGGAGATCGGTGCCGCCCGGGGCCATCAGAGGGCGTCGCCGGCGCCGACGAGGCGCAGGATCCGCTCCCGGAGCTCGCCCGCCTCGGTCGCGTCGATCCCCGGGATCGTGGAGTCGCTCGACGCCGACGCCGTTCGCAGCACGAGGCTCGTGAGGCCCAACCGGCGCTCGAGCGGCCCGGCTTCGAGGTCGATGTGCTGCACGCGGTGGAACGGGATCGTCGACTCCCGACGGACGAGCACCCCGTGGCGCAGGTGCAGGGCGTCGTCGCCGATGCGGAACTGCCAGGCCCTCCAGACCAGTGCCGTCCACCAGCGCACGAGGAGGCCGCCACCGAGGCCGATCGCCAGGGCCGAGCCGAGCCCGGCGACCCACGCGCCGGAACCGGCGCCGGCGGCGAGCGCGAGCGCAGCCACGGCGACGAGCACGAGGCCGGCCCGCATCCGCCACAGGCTCAGGACGCGCCGCTCGAGCGGGACGAGCCCCGTGGTGCCGGTCACCGCAGGCACGGACCGGTGGGGACCTGGGTTCCGAGGTCGCCGCCGAGCACCGTCTGGAGCTCGAGCACGTCGAGGGCGTAGGCGACGTTCGGGTCGTCGGGAGCGATCGCGAACGCGACGCCGACGACGTTGCCCGCGCCGTCGACGAGGGCCGAGCCGGAGTCCCCGGGCCGCAGCTGGGAGGAGAGGATGAGGACCTCGCGCTCCGTGCGGCGCTGGTCGTAGATGTCGGTGCCGACCGCCCGGACCTCCTCGCCGACCTGGAACGGCTGGACCCGCAGCGGTGCGCCGTTCGGGTGGCCGAACACCCCACCCGTGGTCCCGGGCGCCCCGTCGCCGATCGGGAGGGGCCGCCGGTCGAGGCCGGGGACGCGCAGCACGGCGAGGTCGCGGTCGGGGTCGAACACGACGACGTAGGCGTCGAGCAGCGATCCGTCGGTGAGCTCCACCTGGGTCTCCGACTGGCCCGCGACCACGTGGGCGTTGGTGACCACGACGTCGGCGCCGAGGGTGACGAACCCGCTGCCCTCCTGCACCCGGTCGCACGCGATGCCGGTGATCTTCACCGTCGACGGGGAGACCGCGGCGACCACGTCGGCACCGAGGCCCGGGTCGGTGGGCGGCGGCCCGAGGTCGGGGGCGGGTCGCAGCGCCGAGAACACCCGCGGGAACTGGTCCTCGCCCACGAGCCGGCGCAGCGCGACGAGCGCGTCCGGCGGGTCGGGGAAGAGCCGGTCGATCTCCTTGGCGAAGACCGAGTTCCGCGCCTGCTCGGCGAACGTGCCGGGGACGTTCGCCATCGTCGGCAGGAGGAGCCAGACGGAGATGATCACCCCGAGCGCGCCGGCGAGCGCGCCGAAGGTGTGGTCGGCCACCGCCCACTCGCGGCTCGGCAGGTTCACCCGCAGCCGCGAGCCCACGAGCACGCCCACGGCCTGCCCGAGGAACGAGGCGACGAGCAGCACGGTGCCGCCGATGAGCAGCAGGCTCGAGGGGCCTTCGTGGTCGAACTGCTCGACCAGCCACGGGAGGGTCCGGGCACCGAGGAACAGCCCCAGCGCCATGCCGACCCACGACGCCGTCCGGGTGAGGAAGCCGAGCCGGTACCCACCGAACATGGCCATCACCCCGACGGCGAGGATGGCCAGGTCGAGCAGGTTCACGGCACCGGGGCGGCTACGCGGCGAGCAACCGGGCGCTCGTGAGGAAGCCGGTGTGGGCCACCATGCGGTGGTCCGGCCGGACCGACTGGCCCTCGATGTGCCAGGTGCGCTGGAGCACCTCGAGGGTCTCCTCGAAGGCGAACCGGGACTCGGCCAGCACGTCGCGCAGGCGGCTCGCCTGACCGATGGTGGGCGTGTACGCCACCAGGATCCCGCCGGGGCGCAACGCCTTCTCGGCGTGGGGGACGACCTGCCACGGCTCCGGGAGGTCGAGCACGATGCGGTCGAGGTGGGTCTCGTCGATGCCCTCGTAGCAGTCGCGGATCTCGACCCGGTACCGGTCGGCCACCTGGGGGGCGAACCGGTCGACGTTGGCCTGCGCCCGCTCGGCGAAGTCCTCGCGCAGCTCGTACCCGACGATGTCGGCGCCGGCGCGCAGCATGCCCATCGACAGGGCACCGGAGCCGACGCCGGACTCCAGCACCCGGACCCCGGGCTGGATGTCGGCCATGATCACGATCGGGCCGATGTCCTTCGGGTAGATCACCTGCGCCCCCCGCGGCATCTTCAGCACGATGTCGTTGAGGGTGGGGCGCAGGGCGAGCAGCCACTGGCCGAGGGTGGTGCGGTAGGTGGTGCCCTCGACCGAGCCGAGGAGCTGGTCGTGCTCGAGCACGCCGGCGTGGCTGTGGAACTCGCCGCCCGGCCGGAGGGTCACGAGGTAGCGCCGGCGCTTGCGGTCGATGAGCAGGACGTCGTCACCCTCGACGAAGCGGCGCTCGGGATCGTCGCCCTCGATGCGGCCGGTGACGGGTGCCGCGGTCATCGTCGGGCCCAGCGGGTCTCGCCGATGCTGACGGGCACGGCGTCGGCCGTGCGCTCGACCAGCAGGCAGAAGGCGCACACGTCGTTGGTGGACGGCGACCCGCAGCGGCTGCACGTGCCGAGCGCGCCGTCCGGGTCGGCGCCGGCGGGGGCGTCGTCGGCGAACCGCTCGGCGGCCCGGGCCAGGAACTCGTGGTAGAAGGCGTGCTTCGAGCCGGGCGACTCCGCCTCGATCGCGTTCAGCGCCTCCTTGTACCGGAGGTGCTTGTTGCCGGCCGCCATCGGGCACTCCTCGACGATGTAGTCGATGCCCCGGAGCACGCAGTACGCGGCCATCTCCCGCTCGCCGAGGCGGACCAGGGGCTTGATCTTTCGGGGGAAGCCGTCGCGGGCCGGCAGCACGGGGCGCTGGCGGGCGAGGTACTCGGTGTTCCAGCGCAGCGTGTTGCCGAAGAGCACGGCGGCCTCGTCGTCGAGGTTGTGGCCGGTGGCGACGGCGTCGTAGCCCCCCTCGAGGGCGGCCCTGTCGAAGAGGTGGCGCTTGCTCAACCCGCACGCGGAGCAGGGCACCCGTCGGGTCACCTTCGCCGCCGTGGGGATGTCGAAGCCGTGGTCCTCGCGCAGCGACACCTCGTGCAGGGTCAGCCCCCGCTGCTGGGCGAAGTCGCGGGCGAAGCCGGTGGAGCCGTCGGAGTACTCGCCGATCCCCAGCCCGATCACGAACCCGTCGGCGCGGTACCCGAGGTCGACCAGCAGGTCCCACAGGGCGAGGGAGTCCTTCCCGCCCGACACGGCCACGAGGACCCGGTCGTCGGGGCGCAACATGTCGTGCTTCTCGATCGCCTTGGCCACCTGGTCGCGGCACAGTGCCAGGAAGTGCTCGGAGCAGAAGTTGGCGTTGTGGGCCGGGAGGTCGATGACCGCCGGGCCGCGGCAGGCACGGCACTTCACGGCTACGCGCCCCCGGAGATCACGGGGCGGATCTCGACCTCGTCGCCGTCGCCCAGCTCGGCGTCGCCGGGCACGAGCTCGCGGTTGCGGATGACCAGCACCGAGCCGCGGTCGATCTCGAGGCGCCGGAGCAGCGTGTCGACGCGCACCGGCCCGTCGACGTCGAGCTCGCGGCGGGGGTTGCGCAGGAGGACCTTCATGGCCCCTCCATCTTGGCGGTCAGCGGCGACGGCGACCGAGGCGGGTCTTCGTCGCCGTGCCCGGCTCGGCCCCCTTGGCGAAGTGCGTGATCACCAGCTGCTCCCCCGGGCGCAGCGCCTCGCGCACCACGACCGGGTCCGGGGCCGCCTTCTTCTTCAGCCACCGGTAGCCGGTGAGCAGCACCCAGATCGCCATCCACGCCGACGACGACCCCCGCAGGCCGTCGGTGCGGGCCCGCAGCTCCGCCCAGGCCGCGATCTTCGCGGCGCGCGGGATCGCCATCGCCCAGACCCTCAGATCCGTCGGATCTCGACGACGGTGGACTTGCGCCGCCCCCGCTTCTTCCCCGCGGCGAAGGCCACGGCGAAGATCAGCAGGCCGACCGCCACGGCGGCCGCCGCGGCGTAGGACTTCGCCGACTCGGCGGTCTCGTCGACGTCCTCCTTCAGCTCTCGCAGCTTCGCCTCGAGGTCGTCGCGGGTGATCTTGCCGTCGGTGCTCATCGCCTGCCTCGCATGATCAGGGCGCCGACCAGGCCGAGCACCACGATGGCGCCGGCCAGGACGATGCCGTAGGGCGCCCACGAGAGGTTGCCGGTGAACGTGGAGCCGGTCTGGGTCTGCAGCGCCCGCAGGGCGCCGACGGCGAGCAGGATCGACCCCACGCCGACGAGGACCATCGTGGCGACGCCCCACGCCACGTAGGAGACGAGCCCGGTGAGCGGGTCCTTGATCTCCTGCTTCGCGTAGTCGACGGTGAGCGTCCACAGCTCGGACACGATGGTGCCCACGCTCTTGTCGCCCGTGGGGCGGGGCTTGCCGGCGCCGGTCCCGACAGGTCGGGTGCGGGACGGCGTGCGGGTCGGTCGGGTGGCTGCCACGCTGCTCCTCGCCTCGTCTGGCCCCGGCGTTCTACCCGTTCCGGACAGGGACCGGCAACCACCCCCGGCGCCGTCAGCCGGCCGGCGGGTCGCTGCCGAGGCGCAGGTCGAGCAGCTCGAGCGCGTCGGTGAGCAGGTCCTCGAGGCGGGCGAGGCGCATGCCGACCGTCTCGGCCGCGAGGAGCGCGTGCCGGTCGATCGTGGCGATCGGTGCGAGCACGACGGCCTGGTGGGAGGCCAGCACGGGGTCCTCGGAGAGCTCCGCCGTGGCGGGCGCCACGGCGTCGCCGGCCTCCGCGGCACGGGCCAGGACGGTGCGCAGCAGCGCGACGACGGCGGGCAGGCGGTCGAGCTCGTCGAGGCCGGGGAGCGGGTCCGGGTGGTCGACCACCTCGGCGCGGGGGTACGGGTCGTCGTCGAGCCAGCGCTCGATGCGGATCCGCCGCTCCCCGACGGCGACGACGGCCCAGCGCCCGTCGGGCAGCTCGCTCGCCTCGTGCACCCGTGCGACGGTGCCGACGTCGGTGCGCACGTCGTCGCCGCCCACCTCGTGGCCCCGCGAGATCAGGCACACCCCGAACTCGCCACCTCCGTCGAGGACGTCGCGGATGAGCGCGCGGTAGCGGGGCTCGAAGATGTGCAGCGGGAGCACCATGCTCGGGAGCAGCACCGACCCGAGCGGGAACATCGGCATGACCCCCACGACCCCGGACCCTACGGCTCGAGCGCGCTGACGTCCGGGCGGTCCGGGTGGGCGGCCAGGACCTCGACCAGCGACTGCTGCGCCCCGATGACCTCGAGCCGGATGCGCTCGGGCTCGGAGACGTTGGCCACCAGGGCGAAGGTGATCTCGCCGCCGGGCGCGTCGACGTAGCCGGCGAGCCCGGTGACCTGGTTGAGGGTCCCCGTCTTCGCGCGCACCCGGCCGGCCACGGGCGTGTCGAGCCAGCGATCGGCGAGCGTGCCGGTCTGACCGGCGACCGGCATGCCGTCGCGGAGCGCGTCGCGGGTGGCGTCGTGCCCGAGCACGTCGACGAGCAGTGCGCAGTCCAGGCGGTTGCCGTCGGCCAGGCCGGAGCCGTCGACCACGGCCGTGCGGGCGACGTCGAAGCCTGCCTCGGCCAGCAGCCGGGCGACGGCGCGGGCGCCCGCCTCGAAGGTGCCCGACCCCTCGAGCTGGAGTCCGAGCTCCTTCAGCAGCAGCTCGCCGGTGGCGTTGTCGGACTCGCGCAGCATCTGTCCCACGACGTCGCGCAGCGGCAGCCCGGCGTGCTCGGCCACGACCAGCGCGCCCTGCGGTGCCGGCCCGGACCGGGCACCCCCGCCCACCGTGACGCCCCGCTCCTCGAGCAGCACCCGCAGGACCTCGGCGCCCAGGGCGGCCGGGTCGGCGGCCGGCTCCACGGGCCGGTCGCCGCGCGGCGGCCACTCGACGAAGCCGTCGTTCACCGTCAGGGCCGAGAGGGGCCCGGTCTGGTCCTGGGTGGTGAACCGGGGTGGCCAGGCGGGGTGGTAGCGCGTGGCGTCGTAGCGGGTCTCGTCGCCGACGATGGCCCCGTCGACCCGGGTGATCCCGGCGGCGACGAGGGCGTCGGCGAGCGAGCGGACGTCGGAGAACACCTCCGGCGGGTCGTAGCGGTTCGCGTACTCGCCCAGTGCGAGCAGCGGGTCGCCGCTGCCCACCACGTGCAGGTCACCCGGGACCACGCCGCCGGCCGGCGGGACGGGAGCGACGACGCGGGTGACATGGCGGAAGTCCGGGCCCAGGGCCATGAGCGCGGCGACGCCGGTGAGCAGCTTGTGGGTGGACGCCGGCACCTGCGGGTCGTCGACCCGGTGCTCGTAGCGCACGTCACCGGCATCGACGGACAGGCAGGTGTCGGCCGGCTGCCCGGCCACGAACAGGTCGAGGGCCTGGCGCAGGCGGCGCCGGGCCGCCTGGTCGGCGAGCGGGTCGAGGTCGCGGCGCAACGACAGGACGGGCACCGACGGCGGGTCGAGCGCGCCGAGCGCCACCGGCGTGGGGGGCGCGGTGAGGTCGGCCACCGCAGCGAGCGATCCGCCGAGGAGCGCGCCGAGGACGAGCACCGGTGCGACCGCGAGGGCCCGGTGCCCTGCCTGCCGGAAGCCCAGCGCCCGCCGTGCGCTGCGGCCGCTCCTCACGACGTCGGGTCGAGCCCCTGGGCCACGCGCCACTGCTGGTGGCGCCAGAGGTGGTCGAGGGCGACGACGGCGCGGTTGGCCGACGCGTAGGCCAGGCGTCCTCGCTCACGGACCGTGCGCGGCCCGGGGTTGTCCGGGTGGGTGACCGCGAGCTCGGTGGCGACGAGCACGGGCTTGCCGTGGGCGTCGGACGCGTCGCAGGCCGCCTCGGCATACCGGGCGTCCTGCTTCTCGTGGAAGCCGGCCATCCGCTCGAGGCCGTGGTCGGGGTAGAAGCCGCCGGTGCGCAGCAGGGCGGCCTGGTTCGACTGGATGCCGATGCCGAGGTAGATCACCGCGTCGACGTCGGGGTGCTTCGTGACCAGGTCGATGATCTCGGGGATGGTGTCGCGCGTCTCGCCGCCGGCGAGGTCGATGGGGTTGTTCCGGCTCCAACGGGGCGGCAGGAGGCCGTCGATGGAGGCGAACAGGTCCTCGGGCAGCTCGGCCAGCTGCAGGGAGGTGTGCGAGATGGCGTCGGCGGCCGCCACGCCCCAGCCCCCGACCGTGGTCATGATCACGACCCGGTTGCCCTTCGGCAGGGGCTGGGTGGCGAACGTCGCCGCCGCCTCGAAGGCCTCCTCGACGGTGGCCGCCCGGTTGATCCCGGCCTGGCGGGCCATGCCGTCGAACACCCGGTCGTCGGAGGCGAGGGAGCCGGTGTGGCTGGCTGCGGCCCTCTGGCCGCCGGCCGTGGCGCCGCCCTTGACGACCACCACGGGCTTGCGCTCGGCCACCGAGCGCATCCGCTCGGCGAAGGCCCGCCCGTCCTGGATGCCCTCGACGTAGGCGAGGCCCACGGCGGTGGCGTCGTCGTCGGCGTAGAAGTCGAGGTAGTCGGGCACGGTGACGTTGATGGCGTTGCCAGCCGACACGGCCCGCGAGATGCCCACCCCGGTCTGAACGGCGTAGTTCTCGAAGCTGGACACGAAGTTGCCGGACTGCGACGCGACGCCGATGCGCCCGGCCGGCGGGATCGGGGCGACGATCTGCGCGCACAGCCTGGCCGGGGTCGACACGACGCCCTGGCCGTTGGGGCCGGCCACGAGCATGCCGAGCTCGGTGGCCAGGGCCTTCAGCTCGTCCTGGGCCTTCAGCCCCTCCTCGCCGGCCTCGCCGTAGCCGGCCGACGTGATGAAGGCGGCCTCGACGCCGATGGCGGCGGCGTCGCGCAGGATCTGCGGGTTGGCCTTGGCCGGGGTGCACAGGAAGATCAGGTCGGCCTCGCCGGCCGGCAGGTCGGTGACCTGGGCGACGGTGGGCACGCCGAGCACGTCGCTGCCCTCGAGGTTCGTGGCGAAGATCCTCCCGCTGTAGCCGCCCGCCAGCAGGTTGTGGAGCGTCACGAACCCGAACTTCCCCGGGTGGGTGGACGCGCCCGCCACGATGATCCCCCGCGGCTCGAACAGTGCCCGGAAGCGGTCCGGGTCGACGCGCTCGCCGGCCGACGCCGCGACCGGACGTGCGTCGCCCTCGGCGAGCTCGACCAGCGCGTCGACCGCGACCGGGCTCCCGTCGGCGGTGACGAT
>DASUEE010000295.1:0-13360 GCA_036275235.1 Acidimicrobiales bacterium
CGGCACCCAGCGGGGCAGCGCCTCGACCTGCAGGACCTCCTCGGATTCGTCGACGTCGGCCAGCGACGTGACCACGACGCCGGCCGGCGTGGCCACGATGCCGAGGGCGTCCTCGCCGACGTGGTCCTGCACGGCGGCAGCGGCGGCGTCGACCACGTGCGCGGGCAGGCCGGCCTCCTCGAAGCTCCGGCGGAGGTCCTTCGTGCGGATGTCGAGCCGGACCTGGGTGTCGCCCTCGAAGCCGGGGGCGGCGTAGACGGCGGTGGCGACCGGCGCGCCCCGTCGGTCGAGGAGCTCGGCGAGCAGCGGGTCAGCAGGGGTAAGGGGGGACACGGCGCCTCCGTGGGGTTCGGCGGGGTGGACGTCGCCGTCCGTACCCGCGCGCCCCGCCGGCGACCACGGGCCCGCCGGGTCAGCCGGCGACGGGCGCCCCCTGCGAAGCGCGCCACCGCTCGTACGACGCCGGCAGCGGATCGGCGTCGGGGTGGAACGACGGCCCGACGTACCGCACGAGCTCGCCTCCGAGCCGGCGCAGGAACCGGGCGGTCATGCCCAGCAACGCCGGGTCCGGGAGGCGCACCCCGGGACGCAGCCGCCCGCGCACCAGGTCGGAGGTCGCGAAGAGCGCGACGCCGGTGCCGGGCACGACCAGCAGGAGGGCGACCGCCACCGCCATCCCCGCCACCCGCAGCGCCAGGTCGTCGTCGACCTCGGCCAGCACGTCGTACGCGACGCTGCGGTGCTCCAGCTCCTCGGCCCCGTGCCAGGCGAGCAGGGCGGCCATCGGCTCGGGCAGCACCCCCTCGAGGTCCTCGTCGAGGAACGCCCGTCCGAACGCGGCGGTGACGTGCTCGAGGGCCGCGGTGATCGCCAGGCGAAGCTCCGCCGGCACGACCGGCTCGAGCGCGGCGCGCCCACGCGCGATGAGCGCCGCGTACGCGTCGACCGGCACCTCCTGCGCCCGCAGCTCGTCCCAGATCGACTCGTGCACCCGGGCGTGGACCGCCTCCTGCCCGATGAACGCCGCGACCTCCCGCCGCAGCGCGGCGTCGCCCACCCGCTCCCGGAACGGGCGAACGGCGTCGATGAAGAACTGCTCCCCCAGCGGGATGAAGACGTGGCCGGCGTTCCCGAACCAGGTGCCGAGCGCGCTGCCACCCACCCACCGTCGAGGCAGGTCGGCGAGGTCGAAGATCGGGCGCCGGACGGTGATCGTGGCCATCGATGTCCATCTTGTCGGCTTCGGGGCAGGGCCCGAAGCGGACGGTCAGACGTAGCGGCCGAGGAAGTGCACCATCTCGCGTGCCGTGGCCCGTCCGTAGAGGGGCTCGGCGTCGAACGCGTGGGGCTGCTCGGCGTAGATGTGCAGGTCGACGGGCACGCCGTGGGCGTGCAGCGCCTCGTACATCCGGAAGCTGGCGGCCACCGGCACGACGTCGTCGCCGCTGCCGTGGATGAGCTTGGTGGGCGGGAAGTGCGGCGAGGCCAGGAGCAACGGGCTGACCTCCCGCTCCAGCTCGAGCGAGCCGCCGTCGTCGGCGATGGCGATCAGCGGCACCGAGCCGTCGACCCTCTCACCGTGCACGAGGTGGGTGGGCGGGTAGACGGCGATGCACGCACGCACCGGCAGGGTGGGATCCGAGGCGAGCAGGAGCGCCAGGTGGGCCCCGGCCGAGTTGCCCTCCACCGCGATGCGCTCGGGGTCGACGCCGAGCTCGTCGGCGTGGTCGAGCATCCACCGCAGCGCCATCCGGACGTCGTCGATCTGGGCCGGCCAGGGTGCCTCGGGCACCAGCCGGTACTCGGGGGCGACGCAGACGTAGCCCTCCCGCCCGATCAGCACGCCGTAGCCGCGCAGCTGCGTGCGGTCGCCGCTGCGCCAGCCACCGCCGTGGATGAGCAGCACGCCCGGCAGCGGGCCCTCTCGCTCCTCGGGGGCATAGACGTCGCAGCGCAGGTCGCGTCCCTCGCCCGCGGCGCGCCCGTAGACCACGCCCTCTTCGATCGTCACCCGTGCGGCCATGGGGCGGAGTCTCGCGCCGTCAGCGGGGCTTGGACTGCAGCACGCCGGCGGCTTCCAGCTCGTCGACGCGCGCGTCGTCCCAGCCGAGCACGGTGGTGAGCACCTCGCGGTTGTGCTCGCCGAGCAGCGGCGCAGGCGCGTCGAGCTGCGGGCGCTCGTCGTCGAAGGCGAGCGGGAAGCCGGGGATCGTGACCGGCCCGGCGATCGGGTCCTCGACGCTGCGGATCATCCCCCGCTCGACCAGGTGCGGCTGCTCGGCGAACTCGGCCGGCGACAGCACCTTCGAGCACGGCACCCGATGCGCCTCCAGGGCGGCGATGACGTCGTCGTCGGTGGGGAACGTGGCCATCCAGGCCTCGAGGACCTCGGTCAGCTCGTCGCGGTGGGCGAGGCGGCCGTCGTTGTTCCGGAACCGCTCGTCGTCGGCGTACTCGGGGTGGCCGATCGCGTCCCACAGCCCCTGGATCTGGCCCTGGGTGCAGAACACGACGATCCAGCCCTCGGGCCCGTGGAACGTGCCGCCCGGCGACGACGGCTGGTAGTGCCGCCCGGCCCGCATCGGCACGTACCCGCCGTCGGTGATCGACGGCGCGTAGATCGAGGTCTCGTGCAGGTGCACGAGGCTGTCGACCATCGATGCGTCGATGTGCGTGCCCCGCCCGGTGGTCGCCCGCCGCAGCAGGGCGTAGCCGATGGCGGCGAACGCGTGGACGCCGGCGACGGTGTCGGCGAGACCGATGCCCACGAACGTCGGCGGCCCGTCGGGGTCGCCGGTCATGTGCATGACCCCGCCGTAGGCCTGGGCGACGAAGTCGAAGGCCGGCTTGTCCCGCAGCGGACCGGTCTGGCCGAACCCGGAGATCGAGCACAGCACCAACCCCGGGTTGGTCGAGGACAGCTCCTCCCATCCCCAGCCCTTGCGGTCGAGGACGCCGGGGCTGAAGTTCTCGACGACGACGTCGACGTGATCGGCCAGCTCGCGCACGAGGGCCCGGCCGTCGTCGGTGGCGAGGTCGGCGCAGACGCTGCGCTTGCCTCGGTGCTGCTGCACGAAGAAGCCGGCCCGGCGGTTGCGACGGGGCGTGAACGCCCGGCTCGGGTCGCCGTACGGGGCGGCCTCGACCTTGATGACGTCGGCGCCGAGCTCGGCCAGCAGGCGGGTGCAGGCGGGCCCGGCCAGGTACTGGGACAGGTCGAGGACCCGGATGCCGTCGAGCACCTGCGCCTACTCGGGGGTGACGTAGGCGGCGGTGATGCCCCCGTCGACCGTGAACGTGGAGCCGGTGAGGTACGACGAGTCGTCGGTGGCCAGGAACAGCGCCGCCTTGGCCATCTCCTCGGCCTCGCCGAAGCGTCCCATGGGGATGTGCACGAGCCGGCGCTGCTTCTTCTCCTCCGTGTCGAGGAAGTCCATGAGCAGCTTCGTCCGCAGCGGCCCCGGGCACAGCGCGTTCACCCGGATCCCCTCACGAGCGTGGAGGACGGCCAGCTCCCGGGTCATCGACAGGACGGCGCCCTTGGAGGCGGTGTAGGCCAGCTGCGGCGTGGCCGCCCCCATGAGGGCGACGAAGGAGGCGGTGTTGATGATCGACCCACCCCCGGTGTCGCGCATCGCGGGGATGCCGTACTTGCAGCCGAGCCAGACGCCCTTGACGTTGATGGCGAAGGTGCGGTCCCAGACGTCCTCGGTGGTGGTCTCCGCGTCACCGTCGTCGGCGAGCATGACGCCGGCGTTGTTGAAGAGGATGTCGAGGCGGCCGAACTCCTCGACGGTGCGGTCGACCATCCCCCGCACCGCGTCCTCGGACGACACGTCGACGGTGAGGGCGAGGCCACGGCCGCCGGCGGCGGTGATCTCGTTCACCACGGCGTTGGCCCCGTGGTGGTCGCGGTCGACGCAGACGACCGTGGCCCCCTCGCCGGCGAACAGGCGGGCGGCGTGGGCGCCGATGCCGCTCGCCGCCCCGGTGACGATGGCGACCTTCCACTGGAGCTTCATGCCGAGAAGGATGCCGCCCGCTGCGCCAGGGCGTCGAACAGGGCTTGCTGGGCGGGGTCGACCGCGGCGGTGAGCTCGGGGTGCCACTGCACGGCGAGCACCTCGGGGTGGCCCTCCACCTCGAGCGCCTCGACCACGCCGTCGGGGGCCCGCGCGACGACCCGCAGCCCGGTGCCGAGCCGATCGACCGCCTGGTGGTGCCAGCTCATCGGGGAGACCCGGTCGGCGCCGAGCACGCGAGAGAGCGGGGAGCCGGCGTCGACCAGCACCTCGTGCGGGGTCGGCGTGGCCCGCCCCCGCACCTCCTCGGGCTCGATGCGGTGGGACACACCGCCGGCGTCCGGCGAGGGCACCGCGTCGGGCAGGTGGGTCACGAGCGAGCCGCCGAGGGCGACGTTCAGCACCTGGGCGCCCCGGCAGATGGCGAGGGTCGGGATGCGCCGCTCGAGCACGCCGGCGACGAGGGCGAGCTCGTCGCGGTCGCGCTCGGGGCGGATGGCGTAGACCGTCTCGTGGCCGCCGCCGCCGTAGCGGGCGGGGTCGATGTCGCCGCCGCCGGCGAGCACCAGGCCGTCGAGGCGGTGGAGGACCGTGTGGACGTCGACCGGGTCGTCCGCCGTCCCCGGGGGCACCAGGACCGGCTCCGCGCCGGCGCGCCGCACGGCGTGGACGTACTCCTGGGGCAGCTCCACCCGACCGTCGCGGTCGGGCGGGTACGTGGTGATGCCGACGAGCGGGCGGGTCATCGACGTCGAACCGTACGCCGCGCCCGGACGCGTGGGACGGGGGTGCCCTAGAGGATCGGCGAGAAGGGCTCGGTGCCCGGCTCGAGGTCGACGGCGAAGCCGTGGGAGCGGGCGTAGTCGAGGGCGAGGCCGACGTCGCTCACGCCGTTCGAGGCCACCAGCGGGGCGAGCTGGAGGGTGGAGAGCACGCCGATCGCGTTGCCGTCGCGGTCGAGGAACGCGGAGCCGGAGTCACCGGGGATGCCGGGCGTCACCGTGTAGACGGGGTGGTTCCAGCCGCCGCCGTCCGTGCCGAGGCTGGCGCCCAGCTTGGGCGACAGGAGCTCGATGCCGAGGCGCAGGCTGGAGTTGCCGTAGCTGTAGACGGTCTCGAGTGCCGAGGTCGCGTCGCCGACGGCGACCGGGCCACCCCAGAACGGGATCGACGGGTTGACCTTGTCGTGGTCGGCGGGGTCGATGCGCACCAGCGCGAAGTCGTTGTAGGCGCAGGTGTTCGCGTCCGTCTCGCCCTCGTCCTGCATGGCGAGCCAGGAGTTGTAGACCAGCACGCCGGGCCGGGTGGCGCCCTCGATCTCGACGGGGGTGCCGAGGGGCAGCGAGGCCGAGTCGCAGCCGTCGGTCTCGGTGGCGGCGCCGGTGCCGCTGCAGTGGGCGGCCTGGCCGATGAAGACGTCGGTGGCGTCGGTGAAGATGAAGTTCGCCGTGCACTGGGCGCCTTCGGTGTACGTCTGCACGCCGGGGTGGATGGTGGCGGTCGCGGCCGGTGCCCAGGAGGGGGCGGCCGTGGCGTTCGGGGTCGTGAGCACGCCGAAGCCGGCGAAGGAGGCGGTGCCGGCGACGACGGCCAGCAGGCGGCGGATCTTCATGGTGCTCTCTTCCGTTCGGAGTGCTTCGGGACAGGTGCCCACCTCAGGAACACGGTTCCGCGCCGTTCCTTTCGCCCCGGATCGCCGCCGATCCTGCTGGACGCCCCTAGATGCGCTCGAAGTACCGCCGCCGCTCCCAGTCGGTGACGGTCGCGTCGAAGGCGGCGACCTCCGTGCGGAAGAAGTGCACGTAGTGGTCCACGACCTCGTCACCGAAGGCACGGCGGGCGAACGCCGACGCCTCGAACGCCGCCACGGCCTCGCCCAGGGTCCGGGGCAGCGGCGGCAGCGCCGGGGCGGCGTACGCGTCGCCCTCGAGGCGAGGCGGGGGCTCCGCGCCCTGCTCGATCCCGTCGAGCCCGCTGGCCAGGGCGGCGGCGTAGGCCAGGTAGGGGTTCACGTCAGCACCCGGGATGCGGCACTCGATGCGCCGGGCCGGTCCCTCGCCGACGATGCGGAAGCCGGCGGTGCGGTTGTCGGCCGCCCAGGCCAGCGACGTCGGCGCCCACGACTGGGCCTGGAAGCGCTTGTAGCTGTTGACGGTGGGCGCCCAGCACACCATCAGCTCGGCGGCGTGCGCCATCCACCCGCCGAGGAAGTGGCGGAACGTCGCGTCGTCCGCCGAGAACGCGTTGGCGTCGTCGCGCCACAGCGACAGGTGGAGGTGCGACGACGAGCCGGCCTCGCCGGCATCGGGCTTGGCCATGAAGGTCACCGCGACGCCGAGGCCGTCGGCGATCTCCTTGGCCGCGTGCTTCAGCAGCACGTGCCGGTCGGCCATCACGGCGACGTCGGCGTAGCGCACGTTCACCTCGTGCTGGCCCCGACCCCACTCCCCCTTCGTGGACTCGACCGGGATCCCGGACGCCGCGAGGTGGCGGCGGATGGCCCCGTGCACGTCCTCGGTCCGGGCCGCCTGCAGCAGGTGGTAGTCCTCGATGTACCAGCCCGCCGGGCTCGCGCCGCGGTGGCCGTCGGACGCGAGCTGCTCGTAGCTCGCCCGGTGGCAGAAGTACTCGAGCTCGCTCGCGGCCATCGCCGACCACCCGCCGGCAGCCGCCCGCTCGACCTGCTGGGCGAGGATCGTCCGCGGGGCGATGGGCACCGGGCGCCCGTCGCGCTCGGCGTCGCACAGCACGAGAGCGTGGCGGTCGAGCCACGAGCACCGGCGCAGGGTGGCGAGGTCCGGCACGAGGTGGACGTCGCCGTAGCCCTGCTCCCAGCTGGAGAACGCGTAGCCGTCGACCGGCTCCATCTCCATGTCGACGGTGAAGAGGTAGTCGCAGGCATGGGTGCCATGGGCCGGGTCGGACAGGAAGAAGCCGGCGTCGAGGCGCTTGCCGAGCAGGCGGCCGTACGGGTCGGGGAACGCGAGGACCACCGTGTCGATGGTGCCCTCGTCGGCGGCCGCGGCGAGGTCGTCGAGGGTGAGCAGGCCGGGCACCACGGCGGCAGTGGACCACGGGCGGCCCCGGCCTTCAAGGGCCGCGGGCGGTGCTCAGGCGACGTGGACGTCGGCGGCGATCACCGTGGCGCCCTCGACGTCGCGCACCGTCGTGCGCAGCACGGCCACCTGGCCGTCGTCGTGCAGCACCTCCGGCGTGGCCCGGAAGGGACCGTGCAGGGCGGGCACCAGGTAGCGCACGGCGGCGCTCACCGTGCGGGCCGGGCGCCCGCGGGCCCCGGACACGGCGCCGGCGGAGGCGGCGTCGACGAGGGTGGTGGCGACGCCGCCGTGCAGGCCGCTCAGCCCGTTCGTGCGATCCGGACCGTGCGGCATCAGCCAGGTGCCGGGCACCTCCTCGCGGACCCCGAGCTCCTCGGCGAGGGGCCGGTCGAAGCGACAGCGGCCGTCGAACATCGACTCGAAGGCCGCTCGGCGACGAGCGCCCTCCTCGGCGGGCTCCGGCCCGGGGGCGAGGAAGGCGCACTGCTGGGTGCTGGCGGCCACGAGGGCGCCGGCCGAGTCGCGCACGTCGAGCTCCACGACGCCGGTGCGCTTTCCCTGCCGCAGCACGCGAGCCGTGGCGAAGACCTCGCCCTCGGCGGGGACGGCCAGCCGGTGCACGGTGATGTCGGCGTGCACCCAGGGCCCGGTGTCCTCGCCCCGGAACGCCGTCGACGACGCCATGTCGAGCAGGACGCCGAGCGCCCCGAACGTGACGTGCCCGTCCGGGTCGCGCAGGACGGGCACGATCGGGAGGTAGATGCCCCCGTCGGCGAAGCGCATCCCGAGGCGGCCCAGGACGTGGCGGGGTCCGGGGAACTCCTCGCCCTCGAGCTGTTCGTCCAGCGGCATCGCTCCAGTCTCCTTGACCGGGCGGTCAAGGAGCCAACCCGGTGGCGCAGCCGTTCGGCGCGGTCCGGGGCGGTGTGGGTGGCCGAGCACCCGTCCTCCGGGGAGCGGGTGTTCGGCCGGTGGGCCCGACGGAGACCCCACCTCCCCGAGCGGACCCACCGGTCGAGAGCTACGCGTGGTGCGCGTCCACGGGTCGGAGGCTCAGGCGGGTGTCGCCGTCGCTGAGCTCGAGCCAGCCCCGGCCCTCGGTGACGTCGAGCACGGCGAGGCTGTCGGCCCACGCGTCGAGGGTCCCGGGGATGACCACGGCGAGCACCCCGTTGCTGGGGCGGGCGCCGGTGATGGTGGCGGCCCGGCCGATGCCGGTGCCGTCGTGGAGGATGCCGTCGAGGTGGACGGCCTCGGCGTCTCGGGTGGAGAAGAGCGCTTGGAACTGCACGACGTCGACCTCGGGCGATGGCGGGGCGGGGGAGCGTGGGCGGTTCCTACCCCTCGTCCTCCGAGCGCATTCGCGACGAAGGCCGGTGCCTGGCACCGGCCTCCGCATCGAGGGTGGGCGGCGCCTGCCGTGCGCCAGCCTGGGGATCACGGGGGGCGAAGCCCCCGTGGATCAGCGCTCTTCCTTGAACGGCACGTGCTTGCGCACGACCGGGTCGTACTTCGACAGCTCGAGGCGCTCGCGCGTGTTCGCCTTGTTCTTCCGCGTGACGTACGTGTAGCCGGTGCCCGCGGTGCTCTTGAGCTTGATGATCGGTCGCTTGTCGTTCTTCGGCATCAGACCTTGACCCCCTTGCGGCGCATGTCGGCCAGCACGGCGTCGATGCCCTTCTTGTTGATCGTCTTGATGCCCTTCGCCGACACGGTGAGCGTGACCCATCGCTTCTCGGACTCGACCCAGAAGCGCTGCTTCTGGATGTTCGGCGTCCAGCGACGGTTGCCGCGACGGTGCGAGTGGCTGATGGTCTTGCCGAACGAGGGCTTGCGGCCGGTGACCTGGCAGATCTTCGACATGGTGGAGTTCCTTCTGGGGCGCGCCTGGGCGCCGGGACGAGCAGTCGGACAGTCTCGCAGGCGCGCTCGCACGACGACAACCCGGCGGCGTCGCCGCTCGAACGACAGCCATGTAATCACAGGTGTGGAAGTCCTGTGGACAACTCCCTCAGTCGGCGTCGGCACCGCCGTCGGGTGCGAAGTCGTCCCAGCTGGCACGGACGGGCGGCGGCTCGACCGGCGCGTCGGCGGGCGGGGCCGACCGGGGCCGTCGGGCAGGCAGGGACGGGAGGCCGGTGCCGGTGACCACGACGGCCGCGAGCACCGTGGTGATGGGCACGGCGGCGACCAGGCCGATGCTGCCGACGAGCGTGCGGATCACCTCCACGGCGACGACCTCGGAGGTCACCGACTCGGAGAAGCCGATGCCGATGTTGGAGTAGAAGAGCAGCAGCGGCAGGGCGGCGCCGGCGTACGCGAGCACCAGCGTGTTCACCGTGGAGGCGATGTGGTCTCGCCCGATGCGCACGCCGCTGCGGTACAGGTCGCGGATGCCGTAGGACGGGTTCGCCTCGCGGAGGCGGGCGACGGCGGACACCTGGGTCACGGTGACGTCGTCGAGGACGCCGAGGCTGCCGAGCACGATGCCGGCGAGGACGAGGCCGCGCACGTCGACCCCCTCGGCCGACACGAGCAGGAAGATCTGGTCCTCGGAGGCGAGGCCGGTGATCTGGGCGGCGCTGGTGAACAGGGCGCCGAGCAGGCCGGTGAGGCCGAGGGCGCCGAGCGTGCCCAGCAGCGCGACGGTGGTGGTGTCGTTGACCCCGTGGGCCAGGTAGAGGGCGGCGAGGGCGATCACCACGGAGGAGACCAGCGCGACCCCGAGCGGCGGCTGGCCGTCGAGGAGCGCAGGGAACGTGTAGGCGAACAGGACGATGCCCGACACCACGAGGCCGCCGAGCGCCCGGAGCCCCTGGAACCGGCCGAGGGCCACCACGGCCACCACGAAGAGGACGGCGAGGACGAGCAGCGGCGACGACCGCTGGTAGTCGGCGAAGGTGTAGGAGATCTCGCCGTCGCCGATCTCGAACTCGGTGACCACGAGCCGGTCGCCCCGGTCGAAGTCCGGGCTGCCGGGCTGCGGGTAGATCTCGAAGGACCCCCTCCCGCCCGCGTTCTCGCCGCTGGTGATCTCGAGCTGCACCTCCTCGCACTCGATGGCCTCCCCGGTGATGTCGGTGCCGGCGCAGGAGACGGTGGCCTCGCCGACGACGGTGGCGTCGACCCGCCGGCCCTGGCCGGCGACGCCGTCCGGAAGGCCGACCCCGCCGGCGGGGCGCCAGACGAGGAGGCCGACGACGGCGACGGCCACCACCACCAGCACGGCGATGCGCAGGATCCGGGCGACCTCCCTCGACGCGCCGAGCTCGTGGTGGTCGTGACCGTGGTCGTGTGGGTGCACCCGCCCATGGTCACCCGCCGACCGACGGGCGCCGCGGACCGTCGCCTACCGTGCCGGCGATGGGACCGGATCGGCACCTCGCCCACCTCGAGGCGGACGTCGATCGCCTGCTCGCCGCGGCCGCCGGCGTCCTCGACGAGCCGGTGGCGGCGTGCCCGGGGTGGACGGTCACCGACCTGCTCGCCCACCAGGCCGGCGTCTACCGCTTCGCCACCGCCCAGCTGCGCGCCGACCCGGGCGACGAGCTCGCCCGCTTCGAGCCGCCCGAGGCGGGTCCGGCCCTCGAGGTCACCCGGCAGGCCGCCGACGAGCTGCTGGCGACCCTGCGCGACACCGACCCGACCGAGCACCGCCCCAACTGGGCCGGCGAGCCCACCGCCGCCTTCTGGTTCCGGCGCATGGCCCAGGAGACCCTGGTCCACCGCGTCGACGCCGAGCTCGCCGCCGGCGGTGCCGGGCCGGTCGACGCCGAGCTGGCCGTCGACGGCATCGACGAGCTGGGTGACACCTTCCTGCGCCACGCCGCCAAGCGGGGCATCACCGGCAGCGGGGAGACCGTGCACCTCCACGCCACCGACGAGGGCCTGAGCTCGAGCGGCGAGTGGATGTTCACGTTCCATCCCGACGGCGTCGACGTGGACCACCGCCACGGCAAGGGCGACATGGCCGTGCGGGGACCCGCCGGCGAGCTGCTCCTCTTCGCGTGGAACCGGCGCCCGGTCGACGTCGAGTGCTTCGGGGAGCCCGACCCGGCGGAGTTCTGGGCCACCACCGTCCGGATCTGAGGGGTGGCGGGTGCCGGCTGCCATGCTCGGCGCCATGACCCCGCCCCCCGCCGACCCCGACCTGCTCGCCTGGGCCGTCGAGCTCACGAAGGAGGCCGGCCGCCGGACGCTCTCGCGCTTCCGCAGCGACGACCTCGCCATCGAGGCCAAGGGCGACGGCACCCCGGTGACCGAGGCCGACCGCGACGCCGAGGCCTACGTGCGGTCCGAGCTCGCCGCCGCCCACCCCGACGACGCCGTGCTCGGTGAGGAGGAGGGCGACCAACCCGGCACCACCGGGCGGCGCTGGATCATCGACCCCATCGACGGCACCAAGGCGTTCATGCGCGGCGTCCCGCTGTACTCCAACCTGCTGGCCGTCGAGGACGACCACGGGTGGGCGATCGGGGTCATCAACCTGCCGGCCGCGGGCGAGTGCGTCTACGCCGGGCGCGGGCTCGGCGCCTTCCAGGACGACCGTCACGGCGAGCGCCGCCCGGCCCGGGTGGGACCCCGCTCCAGCGGCACGCCGTTCCTGACCGCGTCGGGGTTCACCCGGTGGGACGACGACACCTTGCTGCGGGTGAAGCGGGCCGGCTGGGGGCTGCGCACCTGGGGCGACGGGTTCGGCTACGCGATGGTCGCCACCGGTCGCGCCGACGCCATGGTCGACCCGAGCGCCGCGCTGTGGGACATCGCCCCGATGCCGGTGATCCTCGCCGAGGCTGGCGGTCGCTTCAGCTCGTGGTCGGGCTCGCCGGACCCCCGGGAGGGTTCGGGCGTGGCCACGAACGGCGAGGGCCACGACCAGCTGCTCGCGCTGCTGCGCGGCGACTGACCCGGCCGCTCAGGCGAAGCCCTCGAACACCGCCGCCCGCACGCCGTGCTCGGCGAGCTGGTGCAGGAACGCCGTGCTGTCGACCACCTCGGCGAGCCCGGCGGCGCCGGGCGGGATCCGGCCGGACAGGCACCATCGGGCGGCGAGGCCGGCGACGGCGCCGGCCGCCACGGCCGGACGGTCGATGGCGCCGAGGACGTCGGCGACGACGGCGCCGGCGCGGCGCCCGCGCACCTCCACCCGGACGGCGCCGATGCGACCCTCGGGGTGCGGCTGGCGGAGCATCGGCAGGAGGGCGAGAAGCCGCTGGCGCCGGTTCGCGGCCTGGCGGGCAGCGATGCGCTGCGCCTCCGGGAAGGCTCGGTGGAGGAGCACCGCATCGGGCAGGGCGGCCCGGTAGCAGTCGAGCGAACCCACCGGGTCCGGGAACACGGCCAGCTCCCGTCCCGATCCGCCGCGCCGGCGGATCCACTGCCCGTCGCGGCGGTCGACCGAGCGACCGGCGAGCGCGCGGTGGTGCTGCCGGGCGCACGAAGGGCCGCCGGTGCCGAACCGGGCCAGGTGCACCTCGTCGACCTCGTCGACCCAGGCGGCGGCGTGGCGAGCCAGCACGCAGCTCAGGCCGGGCGAGAACGCGGCGCCGACGACCACGGCGGCCCCCTTCGCGCGAGCGCGGGCGTCGAGCTCGAGCAGGGCTTCCACGTCGGCGAGCGCGTCGGAGGTGGAGACGACGTGGATGCCCCGGTCGACGCAGCGACGGGCGGGGTCCAGGTGGGTGCCGGCGGGGCCGGCGAGGACCACGACGCGGGCGGCGCCCTCGATGGGGTCGGCGATCCGAGCAGCGTCGCCGAGCGAGCGTCGAAGGGCATCGGGGCGCTCGCCGGGGCCGGAGAGCAGCACGCTGCCGACCTCGGGTGCGGACGCCAGCTGGCGAGCCGCACGGGCGCCGGTGGCGCCGATGCCGAGGACGCCGGCGATGACCGACGCGCCTGCGGGACCGCTCACCGGAGGTCGGGGCCGCGCAGCTCGCGCCACCCGCCCGTCTGCGGGGGCGTGCCACCGGTGCCCCGGATGCGCAGTCCGGCTGCGATGAGCGCGGCGACGCCCAGTGCAGCGATGGCCCGTCGCAGCAACGTCACGTCGGCGGTGCTCCTTCGGCGTCGCTCCGGCAGCAGGGTGGTCGGCGGGGGCCGCAGACCGAGGAACCCGGAGGGCTCCCGTGGGGCTAACAAGAATCGAACTTGTGACCTCACCCTTATCAGGGGTGCGCTCTAACCGACTGAGCTATAGCCCCGGAGGAGGCGCCAACATAGCAGCAGGCCCCTCGGGGCCGACCAAGGCGACGGGGGCGCGAGCGTTCAGCGCTCGGCGCG
>DASUEE010000296.1:0-5956 GCA_036275235.1 Acidimicrobiales bacterium
CGCCATCGCGATGGACAGGCCGCCGCCGACGATGATCGGCGTGGAGAAGCTGCGGCTGAGGCCGTCGTTGATGAACGTCCCGTACCCGCCGCTGCCCACCAGGGCGCCGACGGTGACCAGACCGATGATCGTCACCGTCGCGACCCGCAGGCCGCCGATGATCGCCGGCGTGGCGAGGCGCAGGTCGACGGCGAGGAACCGGCGCCACGGCTCGTACCCCATCCCGTCGGCGGCCTCGATCACCGAGGGCGGCACGCCGTCGACGCCGGCGACGATGTTCCGCAGCAGGATGAGCAGCGTGTAGGTGACGAGCGCGATGAGCACCGGTCGGAAGCCCAGGCCGGTGAACGGCACCAGCACCGCGAACAGCGCCAGGCTCGGGATGCTGTAGAGCGCACCGGACAGGCCGGCCAGGGGGGCGTAGAGCCGGCGCCACCGCAGCGACGCGAGCGCCATCGCCATCGCGATCACGAAGCCGATCGCCACCGCCCACCCCGTCAGCTGCAGGTGCTCGACGGTGCGCTGCCGGATGTCGTCGGTGTGGTCGCCGACCCAGTCCCACGACAGGAGCCGGTCGTGGCGGCTGGCGAGGACGCCTCCGGGGATCACCGGACCCGCTCGCTGATCTCGTCGATCCGGACCATGCCGCGGTAGGTGCCGTCGTCGTCCTCGACCACGGCCACGTTGGTGAGCGAACCCACGATGCCGTCGAGCGTCGCCCGCAGCGTGGTGCTCGGACGGACCACGGCCCGGAAGGGCCGGACGCCCTCGGCCCGGACGGTGCCGTCGAGGTCGGCACCCCACTGCCACCCGAGGAGCCGCTGGCCGTCGCGCACGCCGAACCAGTCGACGTGGTGGCGGTCCATGGCGGCTCGCGCGACCTCGGCCGAGGCGCCGATGTCGGCCACCGGGCCGTCGCCCGGCGTGAGGTCGGACACGCGCAGCAGGGCGAGGCGCTTGAGCCCGCGCTCCTCTCCGAGGAAGTCGGCGACGAACGCCGAGGCCGGCGACGCCAGCAGCTCGGCCGGTGGCCCCGCCTGCTCGAGGATGCCGCCGACGTTCAGGATCACGACCCGGTCCCCGAGCTTGATCGCCTCGTCGACATCGTGGGTGACGAGCACGATCGTCTTGTGCACGCGGCGCTGCAGGTCGAGGAGCTCGTCCTGCAGCCGGGCCCGGACGATGGGGTCCACGGCGCTGTAGGGCTCGTCCATCAAGAGGATGGGCGGATCGGCGGCGAGCGCCCGTGCGACCCCGACGCGCTGCTGCTGACCTCCGGACAGGGCGGCGGGGTAGCGGTCGAGCATGCCGCGCTCGAGGCCGACGAGGTCGACGAGCTCCTCCACCCGCTCGCGCGTGCGGCGCTTGTCCCAGCCGAGCAGGCGGGGGACGGTGGCGATGTTGCCGGCGACGGTGCGGTGGGGGAACAGGCCGGTGTGCTGGATCACGTAGCCGACACCCCGGCGCAGCTCGTGCACGGGCAGGTCGCGGGCCGGGCGGCCGTTGATCTCGATCGTGCCCGACGTCGGCTCGATGAGCCGGTTGATCATCTTCAGCGTCGTGGTCTTGCCGCAGCCGGACGGGCCGACGAGGGCCACGATCTCGCCCGCAGGCATCTCGAGGTCGAGCTCGTGGACGGCGTCGGCGGTGGCACCGGGGTACCGCTTGGTCAGCGCCTCGAGTCGGATCGCCGCGGCCGCCACCCGGGCAAACCTAGACCCGCCCGGGTTCGGCGGTGGCTCAGCGCACGGTGACGGCGACGTCGTACCGATCGGCCGGTGACTGGCCGTTCCACTCCTCGCCGTGCTCCCAGTCGGGCTGCTTGGTGGCCTGGGTCTCGTCGAGCACGACGTTGCCCTCGTCGTCGATGTCGACGATGGGCGCGATCAGCACCCGGTCGGCGCTGCGCAGGTGGGCGGCGTGGGCGTCGGCGTGGTCCGGGAAGCGCTCGAGCAGGCTCATCACCACCCGCTCGTGCTGGCGGCCCAGGTCGCAGCGGGCGCCCTCGGGCACGTGGCGGACCCGGGGCACGAGCCACTCGAGGATGTCGTCGCGGGCCTCGCCGGCGCGCAGGAGGTCGAGGTTGTCGGCGACCTCGAGGCCGCCCTGCTTGCACGGGACGCACTGGCCGCAGGACTCGACGGCGAGGAACCGGGACACGGCGTGGGCGACGGCGATCGGGTCGGTGTCGGCCCGGAACACGATGAACCCGCCGGTGCCGAGGCCAGAGCCGGCGGCCTCCATGTCGGCGTGGGTGGTGGGCGTGTCGAGCTGATCGCCGGTGAGGACGCCGTTGGCGACGCCGCTGAGGACGAAGCCGATGCGCCCGCTGGAGACCCCGCCGGACAGCGATTCGATGACCTCGCCCACCGGCGTGCCGAGCGGGAGCTCGCCGACGCCACCGCGCTTGACGTGGCCGGTGACGGTGAACATGGACGTGCCAGGGGACTCGGGGGTGCCCAGCTCGCGGAACCAGTCGGGGCCGTTCTCGACGATGGACGGCACGTGGCAGAACGTCTCGACGTTGTTGACGAGGGTGGGAGGCGCGCTGCCGCCCTCACCGCCGAGCTCCAGGCGGTTGGCGCCGCCGCTCGGGTCGCCCACCTCGACGGTGCCGTGCCGGTAGGGCGGGGCGACGCGGGGGAACGGCGGGCGGCCGGCGGCGGCCTCGAGCAGCCCGGTCTCCTCGCCGAGGAGGTAGTGCCCGGGGCCGGCGACGATCTCGACGTCGATCCCGCCGCCCATCTCGCTCGACACGATGTCGTTCGCCGCCGCCTCGAGCAGCTCGCGCTCCTGCGTGAAGGACTCCTTCGTCACGACGGCGACGGCCCGGGCGCCGATGGCGTGGGCCGCGATGAGCGCCCCCTCGATCACCCGGTACGGGTTCCGGCGGATCAGCGTGCGATCGCCGAACGTGCCCGGCTCGCCTTCGGCGGCGTTCACCACCACCGTCGGCGCCAGGTCGCTGCTGGCAGCGTTGCGAGCCACGGTCTCCCACTTCGTGCCGGTGGGGAAGCCGGCGCCGCCACGACCCCGTAGACCGGAGTCGGTGACCGTGCTGATCACCGCGGCCGGTTCCACGGCACGGGCGTCCTCCAGGGCGCGGAAGCCTCCGGCGGCCCGGTGGTCGTCGAGGGAGCGGACGGGCGTGGGGTCGAGAAGTCTCGGGGCGTCCATGGCGGGTCGATACCCGCCGCCCGGAGGGCGGATGCCCGGCGGCGACCACCATCCGGCGCGCTCGTCAGTCGAACAGGGCCGCCAGCTCGTGGAGGGCCTGCACCACGAGGTGCTCCTCGCCGGGATCGGCGACGGCCTCGTGCGCCCACAGGAACTCGTAGGGGATGTGCACGGCCCGGGCGCCCAGCTCGAGCACGGGGAGGACGTCGGAGCGGACGCTGTTGCCGACCATGCAGAAGCCCTCCGGGGCGATGCCGTGCCGCTGGAGGATCGACCGGTACGTGGCGACGTCCTTCTCCGCGACGATCTCGATGGCGTCGAAGTGGTCGGCGATCCCCGACGCCGCCACCTTCGACTCCTGGTGCCACAGGTCGCCCTTGGTGATGAGGGTCAGGTGCAGCCCGCGCTGGCGGAAGTGCTCGATGGCCTCGGCCACGCCGTCGAGCAGCTCCACCGGGTGGTCGAGCAGGTCCTTGCCGAACTCGATGATGGTGGCGATGGCCGACGTGGGGATCGCGCCGTCGGTGACCTCGATCGCCGTCTCGATCAGCGAGAGCGTGAAGCCCTTGGCGCCGTAGCCGAAGAGCCGCAGGTTCCGCTGCTCGGTCGCGAGCATGCGCCGCTCCAGCTCGTCGAAGGCGACGTCGACGTGCTCGGCCAGCAGCCGGTGGTAGCGCTGGTGGGTCTCGTGGAAGCGGTTCTCCGAGTGCCAGAGCGTGTCGTCGGCGTCGAGGCCCAGGTGCGTGACGCCGTGCAGCGGGCCGCTCACGGCTTCGGCTTCCGGGCACCGGGCCGCAGGAAGATCGCCGCCGGGATCGCCAGGGCCACGATCCACAGCACCCAGATCCCGATGCCACCGCCGGGCGCCTCGGTGACGGTGAACCGGAAGGTGCCCTCGCTCTCGCCGTCCCCGTCGTCGGCGGTGGCGTGCCAGTGGACGATGTGCTGGCCTGGCTCGAGCGGGTCGGTGGCGATCTCGATGGTGGACGCCCGGGCGTCGACCTCGGGCCCACCGGCGGTGACGTCGATGCCGGCGGGGTCGGTGACCTCCACCTCCACCGGGGCGTCCGGGTCGAACGCCGCCATCGTCATCGAGACGGTGGTCTGACCCTCGGTGACCTCGCCGCCGTCGGCCGGCTCGGACTCGATCAGCTCCACGTGGGCGCCGGCCGGGGCGGCCGCGAGGACCGCGCTGGTGAGCGCGAACGAGGTGGCGAGGAGGGGGGCGGCGAGCCGGCGCATCGGCCCCAGTCTGCCCGCCGGCCGGTGTGCTCCCCGTAGGAATGTTGCAGAACGATGACAGTTGTCTCGATCGGCCTGTTACCGGGAGGAACAAGCGTGATCGACGGAGAACAGGCGGCTGGGTCAGACGGACTACCAACCAAACGGAGGGGACCCCACCATGAAGAGAATCCTTGCGACGCTCGGCGCCGCACTGATGATGCTCGGCCTGTTCGGCGCTGCGAGCGCGCAGGCCGCTCCCGGACCCGACGCGAACGGTCCGGCGAAGAAGGGCCTCTGCACGGCGTACTTCAATGGCTCGGACACCGGCCGAGCCAATAAGCGGGGTGCCCCCCCGTTCCAGAACCTCGAGGCTGCGGCCGAGCTCGCTGAAATGACCGTCGAGGCGTTCTGCGGCGTCGTCCGTGACGACGAGGGCAACGTCACCGATGATGGTCTCGTCGGCGGCAACCCGGACTACGACGATCCGGGCGCCGGGAACAACAACCGCGGCGGCAGCCAGCCCGAGGCTTGAGCCGCACTTCCTGACACGGCGACGGGGGTCCGCTTCGGCGGGCCCCCGTTCCGCGTCCGGCCGCGGGGATCGCGTCGACCCGTGACACCCCTGTCCCTGGTCAGCGACATTCCCAGCCCCGAAGATCCCGTCGATTCGCCAACACCGGTGGTCCGAATCGACGGGATCTCCTCGCTAGGGGAACGCCACCGCCTGGTCGCCGTCGGGGGCGTCGTCGCGGTGGGCGTAGTCCGAGCTGATCACCGAGAGCTCGCCGTACTCCGACGCCAGCGAGAAGCGCAGCGACGCCGGCGCGTCGAGCATGACGTCCGGGAAGAGCAGGCGCAGCTCTCGGCCCTCGACCACGACGGTGACGTTGGAGGCCTCGCCCGGATAGGCGCGGTCGCCCTCGTAGAAGACCGGGCCCCACCCGCCCTCGCCGAGGTTGACCCACAGCTCGTGGTCGATGCCGCCGTCGCCGTCGACGTCGAAGAACGAGGCCACGTTCATGGTGGCGGCGCCGGACTGCGTCTCGGGGACGTCGCCGCCCAGGCGCACGGTGAGCCGGTAGGCGTTCCCCTGTCGCTCCAACGTGGCGCCGGCGAGATCGGCCCACGCCGGCGGCGAGCTGTCGAGCCCGCCGACGCCGTCGCCCACCGGGTCGTCGAAGGACACCTCGAGCCGCTCGGGCGCCGGGCCACCGCCACCACCGGCTGCGGTGGTGGTGGTCTCCGCGGACCCCTGACCGGGCGCGACCGTCGTGGGGCTGGTGGTGCCGGGTCCGCCCTCCACGGCCACGGGTGCCGTCGACGTCGAGCCGTCATCGGCCGGCGCGAACTCCGGCGTGCCGATGGCGTCGAGGCCGCGCTCGGGCTCGTCGTCGGACGAGCAGGCCGCCATCAGCCCGACCAGCGCCAGCACGGCGACGAGGCGCCGGACGGACGGCGGACGCGGGTTGGCAACGTCCGTTACCTTCGCTCCATGGACTACCGGCTCCCTGATCACCTGGTGCAGCTCCTGGCTGAGCTCGATGCGTTCATCGAG
>DASUEE010000297.1:0-5469 GCA_036275235.1 Acidimicrobiales bacterium
CCGTCGGCGGACGCCAGGTCGAAGGTCCACGTCTCGCTCCAGTCCGGTCCCGACGCCGGGTGCGGGTGCTCGTCGGCCGGGCGGAGGGGCATCCGGGCCATCGTCGCGTGCCACGATGCAGGCCGTGCAGTTCCTGTCCGACGAGTGGCTGGCCGCCATGGACGCCGCCGCCCGCCGCCGCCCGGTCTCCGGCGACGACCCGCTCCGCGGGGTGCACCTCGTCGTGGAGCAGGTCGTGACGGGCGGACCCCGCTGGCGCCTGGTCGTCGACGACGGTCGCTGCTCCGTCCAGGTCGGCGGCGACGGCGAGCCCGACGTCCGGCTCACCTCCGACCGCGTGACGGCCGAAGCCATCGCCACGGGACGCCGTGCGGCGCTCGAGGCGTTCATCGCCGGCGACCTCGTCCTCGGCGGCGACGTCCGGCGCCTGCTCGACCACCGCGGCGCGCTCGAGGTTCTCGGCGACCTGTTCGCGTCGGTCAAGTCGGCCACGACCTTCGCCTGACGTGCCCGAGCTGCCCGAGGTCCAGGCCCACGCCGAGCGGCTCACCGAGGACTTCGGCGGCGCCGTGCTCGACCGGTTCACGCCGCTCGCGTTCACGGCGCTCAAGACGTACTCGCCCGATCCCTCGGTGTCGCACGGTGAGGCGCTGGAGGAGGTCGGCCGCCGCGGCAAGCTCCTCCTGCTCCGGTTCCCCTCGGCCACCCACGTCGTGCACCTCATGCAGGGCGGTCGGCTCCGGCCCGACGAGAAGCAGGCCGCCAAGCCCAAGGGCGGTCAGGCCCGCTGGCGCTTCGCCGACGGCCGGGCGCTCCTGCTGTCCGAGGCCGGCACCGAGCGCAGGGCCGGCGTCTGGGTGGTGGAGGGCGACCCCGACCAGCACGAGCCGCTCGACCACCTGGGTCCCGACGCCACCGACGTCGACGCCGCCGCCCTCCTCGAGCTGCTCCACCGGGAGAACACCCGCATCCACGGCTTCCTGCGGGACCAGCACCGCATCGCCGGCCTCGGGCGGCGCCTCGCCAACGAGGTGCTGCACCGGGCGAAGCTCTCACCGTTCGCGATGACCGCCAAGCTCGGCGCCGACGACGCCGACGCCCTGGTGACCGCCATCGACGCGGCGGTCGAGGAGGGGCTGGCGTACGAGCGGACCCGGGACGACATGTCGTCGTCGAAGGACCGGCCGGGCGCCGTGCACCACCGCACCGGTGAACCATGCCCCGTGTGCGGGGACGCCATCCGGGAGGTGGCGTACACCCGATACACGGTGCACTACTGCCCGACGTGCCAGACCGGCGGCAAGGTCCTCGCCGACAACACCACGTCGAAGTTCCTCAAGTAGACGCGACGGAATTCCTCTTGTCAGATCAGCCCTTGGCCGGCGACCGTGTCGCGTTCCTCGACCAGCTCGCCGGCGGAGGCGTCGATGCGGGCCCGGCTGAAGTCGTCGATGTCGAGGCCCTGGACGATTGACCACTCGCCGGCCTGCGTGGTGCACGGGAAGCTGGAGATGATCCCCTCGGGGACGCCGTAGGAGCCGTCGGAGGGCACGGCCATCGACACCCAGTCGTCGGCGGGGGTGCCGAGCATCCAGTCGTGGACGTGGTCGATGGCGGCGTTTGCCGCCGAGGCGGCCGAGGAGGCCCCGCGGGCGTCGATGACCGCAGCGCCGCGCTTCTGGACGGTGGGGATGAAGTCGGACTCCAGCCAGGCCTGGTCGCTGCCCGCGGCCTCGAAGCCGTTCTTGCCGCCGACCTCGGCGTGGAAGACGTCGGGGTACTGCGTGGCCGAGTGGTTGCCCCAGATCGTCATGTGGGTGACGTCGGCGACCGCCGCGCCCGCCTTCTTGGCCAGCTGGGCGATGGCCCGGTTGTGGTCGAGGCGGGTCATCGCCGTGAACCGCTCGCGGGGGATGTCCGGCGCCGAGTGCATGGCGATGAGGGCGTTGGTGTTCGCCGGGTTGCCCACGACGAGGATGCGCACGTCGTCGGCGGCGTTGTCGTTCAGCGCCTTGCCCTGCACCGTGAAGATGCCTCCGTTGGCCTCGAGGAGGTCGGACCGCTCCATGCCGGCCTTGCGGGGCATCGAGCCGACCAGCAGGGCGACGTTGGCGCCGTCGAAGGCCACGTTCGGGTCGTCGGTGGTGGTGTACCCGCTGAGCAGCGGGAAGGCGCAGTCCTCGAGCTCCATCACGACGCCCTCGAGCGCCCCGAGGGCGGGGGTGATCTCGAGGAGCTTCAGGTGCACCGGCTGGTCGGGGCCGAGGAGGGCGCCGCTGGCGATCCGGAACAGGAGCGAGTAGCCGATCTGGCCGGCGGCGCCGGTGACGGCCACGGTGACGGGAGGCTTGGCTGCGGTCATGGCTCCGGACCCTATGCCGCTGCGGCCGGGCCGGAGAACCCCGCATGACTGGCCCGATCGGGTGGTTCAGCGCGCGTGCGTTCTGCCGTCCCGAGGGCTCGGGTACGGGTCTCGACGTTCCCCCAGCCAACGCTCCCCCAGCGGAAGGACCACCAGCATGTACATCGGCATCGGCACCCTGATCCTGCTCATCCTGATCCTGATCCTGATCTTCTAGGACGCGATCGGCGATGCAGCGATCGAGGACCCGGTCGGCGACGCGCTGACCGGGTCCCTTCGCGTCCGGACGACCGGGCCCGGCGCCAGGGCTCCCTCGAGGGCGGCGATCGCCACCTCCACCTGGTCGTCGTCGGGCCGTCGGGTCGTGAACCGCTGGGGCCAGAGCAGTGCCCGGTCGAGCCGACCGCCCGGACGGTGGCCGGCGACCCGTCCCAGGGCGGTGAGCACCTCGTAGGCGACCGCCGCCACGAGCGGGACCACGAGGATGCGGGCGACGAAGCGCAGCACGACCGGATCGTGCGGCAGGAGCGGGTGGGCGATGGCAGCGACGGCCGCCACCACCAGCAAGAAGCTGGTGCCGCAGCGCGGGTGCAGCAGCGACCCGCCCCGCAGGGCGGACGGCTGCATCGTCCCGCCGGCCTCGTGAGCGCCCACCACCAGGTGCTCGGCGCCGTGGTACTCGAAGACCCGCCGCACCTCCGGGCGCCGGGAGGCCAGGCCCACGTAGCCGCCGAGGACGACGACGCGGGCGACGGCCTCGACCACCCCGAACCACATCGTGCCCCCGGCGACGATGCCGGCGAGGGTGGCGGGGAGGAACACGACGAGGCCGAGGACGGCGACGAGCGAGATGGCGAGCAGCAGCCACAGCGGTGCCGGCTCCTTGTCGGCCGGCCGGTGGCCGGCCACGCCCTCGGACCACCGCAGCGCCTCGATGCCCACGACGAGAGACTCCCCGAGGGCCGCGAGGCCACGGGCGAAGGGCTGCCCCTCGTACCTCCGGGCCCAGCCGGGGACGGTCAGCCGGCGGGTCTCGATGCCGCCGTCGGGCCGCCGCACGGCCACGCAGGCCTGGTCTCCGGCGCGCATCAGCACGCCCTCGATGACCGCCTGCCCCCCGACCCGGGTGGTGATCTGCGCGGCGCGCTCGCCATCCATGTGCTCGTCCTCGTCGACCGAACCTGCCCCGCCGCCGCCGAGACGGTACCGGGGTCGTCCCGGCGTTGTCCCCTCGCGCGGCGAGATCGGGACCAACGACCCAGGCGCTGGACGCGACGGCGGCGGGCCCGAGGGCCCGCCGCGCCGTTGGTTCGTCAGCCAAGACCGCCCGAGGGCGGCGTCGGCACCCTAGGGCGCCGGGACCCCCTAGAGCTGCATGCTCTTCGTCTCGAGGAACTCCTCGAAGCCGAAGGTGCCGTACTCGCGGCCGTACCCCGACTGCTTGTAGCCACCGAAGGGGGCGTTCGGGTTGAACGAGCCCTGGTTGACCTCGATCTGGCCGGTGCGGATCTGGCGAGCGACGGCCTTGGCCCGCTCGACGTCGCCGCCCTGCACGCCGCCCGACAGGCCGTACGGCGAGTCGTTGGCGATGGCGATCGCCTCCTCCTCGGTGTCGTAGGGCAGGATCGACAGCACCGGGCCGAAGATCTCCTCCCGGGCGATGGTCATGTCGTTGGTGACCTCGGAGAACACCGTCGGGCGCACGAAGTAGCCGTCGGGGTTGACGCCCTCGGGCTTCTCGGGGCCGCCGGTGACCAGCTTGGCGCCCTCGTCGATGCCCTTCTTGATGTACTCGGTGACGCGCTCGACCTGCATGCGGCTCGACAGCGGGCCGAGCATCGCGCCCTCGGCGAAGGGGTCGGTGGGCTGGTACATCGTCTCGACCGTCTCGGCCGCGATGCGCTCGGCATCGGCCAGGCGGTCCCGGGGGACGAGCATGCGGGTGAGCGCGGTGCAGGTCTGGCCCTGGTTGATGTAGCACTTGCCCACGCCGTCGCGGACGGCGGCCTCGAAGCCGGCGTCGTCGAGGTCGTCGAGCAGGATGTTGGCGGACTTGCCGCCGAGCTCGAGGGCGACGCGCTTGATGCTGGCGGCCGCGTTGGCGGCCACCTTCTTGCCGGCGTTGGTGGAGCCGGTGAAGGACACCATGTCGATCTCGGGGTGCGAGGAGATGGCCTCGCCCACGATCTGGCCGACGCCGGGCACCAGGTTGAACACGCCGGCGGGCAGGCCGACCTCGTGGATGACCTCGGTGAGGATGTAGGCGTCGATGGGGGCGATCTCGCTCGGCTTCAGCACGACGGTGCAGCCGGCGGCCAGGGCGAAGGCCACCTTGGCGGCGATCTGGTGGAGCGGGTAGTTCCACGGGGTGATGCAGCCGACGACGCCGACGGGCTCCTTGACGACGAGGCTGTTGCCCACCGTCTCCTCGTACTGGTAGCTCTCGGCGATGGCGGCGGCCTGCGAGAAGGAGTTGATGGGCAGACCGGCCTGGACGATCTGGCTCAGCCACTTCGGCATGCCCGCCTCGCGGGTCACCACGGTGGCGATCTCGTCCATGCGGGCACCGAGGCCCTCGGCGATGCGGGTGCAGAACTTGGCCCGCTCCTCGGGCGACGTGGCGGCCCAGCCGTCGAAGGCGGCACGGGCGGCCTTGGCCGCCTTGTCGAGGTCCTCGGCGGTGCCGCTCGGGATGGTGGCGATCACCGAGCCGTCGCTGGAGTCGAACACCTCGAGCGTGTCGCTCCCGGTGGACGGCACCCAGGCCCCGTCGATGTAGATCTTGTCGTAGGTCTGCACGGTGGCGATCCCCCTGTGGCGTGTGGTCAGAACTGGAAACGGACGTTATCTGTTGCCCCCCGGGCCTGCCACCCGCCCCTACGCTCGCCGTCGTGGCGTCCCGGGTGCTCCGCCTCCTCGTGCCTTCGCCCGACGGGACCCGCGTCCTGGCCCGGCCGAACGGGCTGGCCGGGTGGGCGTTGCCCGTGATCCCGGCGGCGGACGGCTGGACGGACGAGTTGGAGGCCGGCGCCGGTCGGGTGGTCGGCGCGCCGGTGCGCGCCGTGCGAGAGCTGGAGCCGGGCGTGTGGGAGGTCGAGCCGCTGGGG
>DASUEE010000298.1:0-8371 GCA_036275235.1 Acidimicrobiales bacterium
ACGTCGAGGAACGCCTCGTCGACCGACAGCCCCTCGACCAGCGGCGTGGTGTCGCGGAAGACCTCGAAGACGGCTCGGCTCGCCTCGCTGTACGCCTTCATGCGGGCGGGCACGACGACGGCCGACGGGCACAGGCGGCGCGCCTCGCCCACGGGCATCGCCGTGCGCACGCCGTTCACCCGCGCCTCGTAGCTGGCGGTGAGCACCACGCCACCGCCGACGATGACCGGGCGGCCCCGCAGCCGAGGGTGGTCGCGCTGCTCGACCGCGGCGTAGAAGCAGTCGAGGTCGGCGTGCAGGATGCCGGCGGCGGGCACCCCTCCACCCTAGACCGAACGGACGTTCGAGTCACTTGACCCGTTGGTCAAGCCTCGGGTCCGCTGGCAGACTTGTCCGGTGACCGCCCCATCCGACACCGCCGAGGAGGACGACGAGCGTCCCGCCTGGGGTGGGCAGTCGATGGCGGCGCTGCGCCAGCAGACCTTCCGGCGGGTCTACACGGGCGCCTTCTTCTCCAACATCGGCACCTGGATGCAGAACGTGGTCCTCGGCGCCCTCGCCTACGACCTCACCAAGTCGTCGTCGTTCGTCGGCCTGGTGCTCTTCGCCCAGCTCGGCCCGATGCTGTTCTTCTCGATCATCGGCGGGATGCTGGCCGACAGCTTCGACCGCCGGAAGCTGCTCATCATCGTCTCGGCGACCCAGGCGGTGCTCGCGTTCGTGCTGGCCGGCGTGGTGAGCGTCGATGACCCCAACAAGTGGGCGATCGTCGGCGTGGTCTTCCTCATCGGCTTGGGCCAGTCGGTCTTCGGCCCCACCTACTCGGCGCTGCTCCCCGACCTCGTGGGCCCCGGCAACCTCGCCGGCGCCATCTCCCTCAACTCCACCCAGATGAACGGCTCCCGGGTCATCGGCCCGGCAGTCGGCGGCTTCCTGTTCTCGCAGTGGGGCGCGCACGTGGTGTTCGCGCTGAACGGCCTCACGTTCGCGTTCGTCATCGGGGCCCTCGCCTCGGTGCGGTTCCCCCCGCCCGAGCCGCTCGACGACGGCGAGTCGCGCTTCGAGCGCATCGCCCTGGGCTTCCGCATCGCCCGGCACCGGTTCCCCGTGGGCCGCTCGCTGGTGATCATGGTGCTGTTCTCGTTCCTGTCGCTGCCGTTCATCGGGCAGATGCCGGTGCTGGCCGACCGGAACCTCGACATCGACGCCACCACCACCGCCTACGGCTGGCTCTACGCGTGCTTCGGGCTCGGGGCCATGCTCGGCGCCCTCTCGGTGGGCACCACGTTCAGCAACACGCCGAAGGAGGACGTCACCCGCTGGTCGCTCGTCGCCTTCGGCCTCGCGCTCGGCGTCTTCGCCTGGCTCCGCCAGCCCGCGCCCGCCTACGTCGTCATCGTGATCGTCGGCTTCTTCTACTTCGCGAGCGTCACCGCGCTGTCCACCGTGCTGCAGATGCACCTGGCCGGCAACGAGCGCGGCCGGGTCATGGCGCTGTGGGGCATGGCCTTCGGCGGCACGGTGCCGATGGGGAACCTGGTCGCCGGGCCGATCATCGAGGCCACCTCGGTCACCACGGTGGTCTTCCCGGGCGCCGTCATCGCCCTGGCGCTCGCGTGGTGGGCCGATCTCCACGTCCGGGAACCGGCCGTCACCTGACGGCGCCGCACCCGCGACCGCATCCCGACGTCAGCGGCGCGGTTCTGCCAACAGGGCGGCGACGCGCTCCAGCCCGGCCGATCGGCTCGCCTTGACCAGCACGGCGACCTCGCCGTCGAGCGGACCGTGCTCCGCCTGCACCAGCGCGACGGCGTCCTCGACGGTCGGCACGTCGACGCCGGTGCCGTAGGCCGGGCACGCCACCGTCACCACCTCGATCCCGAGCTCGTCGGCGAGCTCGCCCATCTCGCGGTGGCGCTCGTCGCTGTGCGGCCCGAGCTCCGCCATCACCCCGAGCACGGCCACGTGCCGCTCCACGTCGAGCGCGGCGAGCGAGTGCAGCGCCGCCTCGAGGGCGGTCGGGTTGGAGTTGTAGGCGTCGTTGACCACGACGGCACCGCTCGGCGCGTGCCGCAGCTCCATCCGCCACGGCGACAGGTTCGCCTGCGACAGGCCTTCGGCCACCGCGTCCAGCGGCACCCCCTGCACGAGCGCCGCCGCGGCGGCGGCCAGCGCGTTGGCCACCTGGTGCACGCCGTGCACGCCGAGCTGGGCGTCGACGGTGCCCCACGGGGTGGCGAGCCGGAAGCGGGGCCGCAGGCGGTCGTCGAGCTCCACCCGCTGTGCGACGACGTCTCCGTGCACGCCGTAGAGGAGCACGCGGGCGTCGGTGAGGCGCGCCATGCGCCGGACGCGCGCGTCGGCGCCGTTGAGCACCACGGCGCCGTCGACCGGGACGGCCTCGACCAGCTCGCCCTTCGCCCGCTCGACGTCGTCGAGCCCGTTCGGGTACTCGGAGGTGTGCACCTCGGCGACCATCGTGACCACGGCGGTGGTCGGGCGACCGACATCGCACAGCGTGCGGATGTGGCCGATCCCCCGTGCACCCATCTCGAGCACGGCGACCTCGGTGTCGTCCGGCGCGTTGAGCAGGGTGAGGGGGACGCCGATCTCGTTGTTGAAGCTCTTCTCGCTCGCCGCCGTGCGGAAGGTCGTCCGCAGCACACCGGCGAGCATGTCCTTCACCGACGTCTTGCCGACCGAGCCCGTGATGCCGACCACCGCCTCCGGGAGCCGGTCGCGAGCCACGGCCCCCAGGCGGGTGAGCGCATCCATCGTGTCCTCGACCCGGACGGCCGGGACGGCGACGTCGTCGAGCGGGTCCTGGGCGGTGAGGTACGCGGAGGCACCGCGCTCCACGGCGCCGACCACGAAGTCGTGGCCGTCGCGCTCGGCCACCAGCGGGACGAAGAGCTCCCCGCCCTCGACGGTGCGGGAATCGATCGACGCTCCCGTCGTGGTCGCCGTCGGCCCCGCCACCTCACCCCGGACGGCGGCGGCGATCTCGTCGGTCGTGAGCTCCACGGCGGGAGTCCTACCAGCCTCGGGGGCGCTCCCTACACTCGCCCGGATGCGCCTCCCCGACCGCATCCGCCTCGTCGTGCTGTTCGGCGGGAGGTCGGCGGAGCACGAGGTGAGCTGCACCACGGCCGCGCACGTGCTGCGGGCCCTGGACCTCGACCGGTACGAGGCCGTTCCCGTGGGCATCGCACGCGACGGGCGCTGGCTGCGAGCCGACGAGGCCATCGCCGCCCTGCAGGCCGGCGCGGGCGCGCTCCCCGGTCGGCTCGACGCCTCCGGCACCGCGGTCGAACCCATGCCGGCGCTGCAGCCCACCGCGGCCGACGTCCCGGTGGTGGTCCTTCCCCTGCTTCACGGCCCCTACGGCGAGGACGGCACCGTGCAGGGCCTCCTCGAGCTGGCCGGCGTGCCCTACGTCGGCACGGGCGTGCTCGGCTCGGCGATGGCGATGGACAAGGCGGCGGCCAAGGAGCTGCTCTCCGCGCACGGCATCCCCCAGTGCGAGTGGATGTCGGCGCACGTCCACGAGATCGACGACGCCCTGCTCGACCGGGCCGCCGACCGCCTCGGCTTCCCGATGTTCGTCAAGCCGGCGAACATGGGCTCGTCGATCGGGATCTCCAAGGTGCACGAGCGCGAGCACCTGCGGGCCGCCGTCGACGAAGCCGCGCGGTTCGACCAGTGCCTGGTGTTCGAGGAGGGCGTCGTCGGCCGCGAGCTGGAGTGCGCGGTGCTCGGCAACCGGACGCCGCGCGCATCGGTCATCGGGGAGGTGCGGCCGGGCGCCGACTTCTACGACTACGACGACAAGTACGAGGACGGCGCCGAGCTCCTCATCCCCGCCCCCATCTCGCCGCCGATGAGCGACGAGCTGCGCGAGCTCGCGGTCCGCACGTTCCGGGCCATGCGCTGCGAGGGCATGGCACGGGTCGACTTCTTCTGGGAGGAAGACGGCAGAGGCCCCCTCGTCAACGAGGTCAACACCATCCCGGGGTTCACCCCGATCTCGCAGTACCCGAAGCTGTGGGAGGCGAGCGGACTCCCCTACGCCCGGCTCATCGACGAGCTGGTCGCGCTCGCGCTCGAGCGCCACGGGTGGCGCTCGGCGCTCGCGGTGGAGCGCTGACGATCGGCGCTTGACGACCGGTCACGGCGGCGCGACGGTCGAACCTTCCAGGGGAAGCGAGGTGCCGGAGCCCGCGCGTGGGCTCGACCGAGGCGCGGGCGACCGGCGAACGGACCAGAGGGGCGTTCGCATGACGATCAACACGGACCCGGCCATCGACCTGCGCGTCGACGAGGCCAAGTTGGAGGAGTTCATGGGCCGCATGGTCGGCTACATGACCGGGGGCGCGGTCTGCTTCGGCGTGTGGTTGGGCGACGAGCTCGGCCTGTACCGCGCGATGGCGGGTGCCGGGCCGCTGGCGCCGGCCGACGTCGCCGCCCGTGCGGGGTGCAACGAGCGGCTCGTGCGCGAGTGGCTCGACGGCCAGGTCGCCGCTGGCCTGGTGGAGCGGCGTGACGACCGCTACGCCCTGCCCGCCGAGCAGGCGATGGCGCTCGCGGACGACACCAGCCCGGTGTTCGTCGCCCGGGGGATGAACACCTTCGGATCGATGTTCATCGACATCGACAAGATCGAGGACGCGTACCGCAGCGACGGCGCGCTGCCGTGGGCGGACCACCATGACTGCCTCTTCTCGGGAACCGAGTGGTTCTTCCGCACGGGCTACCGCGCCCACCTTCCCAACGAGTGGATCCCGGCGCTCGACGGCGTCGTCGAGAAGCTGCAGGCCGGCGCCCGCGTGGCCGACGTCGGCTGCGGGCACGGCGCGTCGATCGTGGCGATGGCCGAGGCGTTCCCGCAGGCGCACTTCACCGGCATCGACCTGCACGAGCCGTCGATCGCGACAGCCGGCGATCGCGTCGCCGAAGCGGGCGTGCGCGACCGGGTCGACTTCCAGGTCGCCAGCGCCAAGGGCTACGACGGCGTGTACGACCTCATCTGCTTCTTCGACTGCCTGCACGACATGGGCGACCCGGTGGGTGCGGCCACCTACGCGAGGCACCACCTCGCCGACGACGGCACCGTGCTGCTGGTCGAGCCCTTCGCGCTCGACGCCCGGGACGAGAACGCGCACGACAACCCGATGGCCGCGCTGCTCCTGCACGCGTCCGCCACGATCTGCGTGCCCAACTCGCTGTCGCAGGAGGTGGGCGCTGCCCTCGGCGCGCAGGCCGGTGAAGCGCGCCTCCGGGACGTGTTCGAACGAGCCGGCTACACCCGGTTCCGCCGGGTGGCCGAGACGCCCATGAACCTCATCCTGGAGGCGCGCCCGTAGCGGTTACTTCTTCGTCTCGGCGAAGATCTCGGCGATCTCGTCGATGAGGTCCAGCAGCTTCTGCGCGTCGGCCTCGTCGTTGCTCTTCTTCGCGTCGCCGGCGGCCTTGGTGGCCCGCCAGAACAGGTCGTGCAGCTGCGGGAACTGCTCGACGTGCGGAGGCTTGAAGTAGTCGGTCCACAGCACCCAGAGGTGCTCCTTGGCCAGCTGCGCCCGCTCCTCCTTGATGATGATGCAGCGCGTCTTGAAGTAGTCGTCGTCGGACGCGTTGTACTTCTTCATCGTCTCGAGGACGGACTCGGCCTCGATCCGAGCCTGCGCCGGGTTGTAGACGCCGCACATGAGGTCGCAGTGCGCATCGACCGTGGCAGCATCGTCGAGGTCGGCCAGGGAGAACATGCGGGAGATCGTGCCCATGGGTGCTCCTTACGGGAGTTGGTGGTGAGGTTGGACCGTCGAGGCCGGACCCTAGCGGCGCTCGCCGGTGCCGCCACGGGGCTCGCGGCCGGCGCCGTCCTCGCGTCGTCGATCGAGCGCCACCTGGTGCGCGGCGAGTCGATGGTCCCGGCCCTGCGCCCCCGGGACACGGTTCTCACGGTGCGCGCCGACTCGATCCTCGGCCGGGCGGCCGGCCGGATCTTCGGCCCCCGACCCGACCGCATCGCCGTCATCGCCCTGCCGTGGGAGCACGACCTGCTCGGGGTGAAGCGCCTCGTCGCCGGCCCCGACCAGGCCTGGCACGACCGCGACGACCACGTGGCCGCCGGACCCGGCTGGGTCGCCGTGGGAGACCAGCGGGTGCTGTCCACCGACAGCCGCCACCACGGCCGGGTGCCGACGGAGAACATCCGCGGGATCGTCGTCGGGCGGATCAAGCCGCCGGGTTGACCCGCCGGCCCCGCCACCACCAGGCGAGGGCGACGAGCGCGAGCAGGGGGGCGAACGGCAGCACGAACCCCGCCGCCGTGGCAGCGGCCGCAGCGGCCGTGGTGACCGCGTCCCACCCGGTGTCCAGGCCCTCACCGAACCCGGGCGGGCCCGACTCCTCCTCCACCGTCGTCGCCACGGCATCCTCGGCGAGGCGGAAGTGGGCCGTGATCGTGCCGTAGGTGGTGCGGTCCCGCAGCACCCGGAGCTGACCGGCGATCACGTCGTGCTCCGCCTCGCGGCGGGTGAGCTCGGACTCGAGCCGGCTGATCTCGTCGACGTTGGTGGTCTCGGCGAGGAACCCACGGATGCGGTCGATGCTGGTGGCGAGGGTCGCCTGGCGACTCTCGAGGTCGACGAAGCGCTCGGTCACGTCCTCGGCGTCGATCTGCTGGTCGACGATCTCGCCGATCCCGACGATGGCGTCGAACACGGCATCGAAGCGGTCGACCGGCACCTTCAGCACGACGCGCCCCTCCCGGGCTGCGAGGTCCTGGGCGAAGACGTAGCCGCCCTCGACGGTGGCGGCGTCGCGAGCGGCACGCACGGCCACGCCGATGTCCTCGACGTCGGCGTTGGTGGTGCCGGTGTAGATGATCTTGCGCTCGACGGCGGCGATCGGGACGGCGTCGAGGTCGACCTCGGGCGCCTGGGTCAGCGACCCGCTGGCAGGGGCGCCGGACGCGCCGGCGCCGCTCGCGACGTCGGCGTCGTCGACGGGGGCCCCGCCACCCGCGCGCGCCTCGGCGACGGACTCGTCGCCACCGTCGGCGACGTCGGTGGCGGCGTCGTCACCGCCGCCGTCGGCGCAGCCGGCGAGCACGACGGCGAGGAGGGCGAGGCAGGCGAGGATCCGGTGCAGGCGCATGCCCGTCTGACGTCTCGGATGCGCCGCCGGTTCCGGCTACGGGACGAGGGCGGCCCGGAGCAGGTCGAGGAGCTGGTCGCGTCGGCGGACCAGCGAGGCGAGCGTCGGCTCCTCGCCGAGCGCCCGCAGGACCTCGACCTCGGTGGCGAGGCCGGTCACCGACGAGTAGGCCATCAGCACCAGCAGCTTCGGGTCGTGGCGCCGGAGCCGGCCGGCGTCCATCTCACCCCCGAGCCAGGCCGACGCGGACGTGAGGAGCGGCGCCACCGCCTCGGTCAGCCGGGTCGAGGTCGGCGGGCCGACCCGGTTCACCTCGCGCATGACGCCGAGCATCGTCGGGTGGCGGGCGGCCAGGCGGAACGCAGCGCGGACGACCGCCTCGATCCGGGCGAAGCCCTCGCCCTCCTGGATCGCCCGGGCGAACCGGTGCTGGATCTCCACGGCGCACAGGTCGACGACGGCCTCGAGCAGCGCCTCCTTCGACGGGTACCAGTAGAGGATCGCCTGCTTCGTGACGCCGAGGTCCCGGGCCAGGGCGTCGAGCGACGTGCCGTCGATCCCGGTGGTCCCGAACGAGCGCAGGGCGGCGGTGAGGATCCGCTCGCTGGTGCTCGACGACGTGGCCACTTACCAGATGGTAAACAGGTTCGCCGTGTCGCAGCTCTCCATCGCCCGCGCCCTCGACGAGCAGCGCATCGCCATCACCGGCGGCACCGGCTTCCTGGGCACCGCGCTGATCGAGCGGCTGCTGCGGCGGGCGCCGGGGTGCGAGCTCGTCCTGCTGATCCGGCCGAGCCAGCGGCGCACGGTCGCCCAGCGGGCGCAGCGGGAGATCTTCCGCAACGACGCGTTCGACGCCCTGCGGGCCCAGCTCGACGGCACGGCCGAGCCCTTCGACGACATGATCGCCCGCCGGGTCACGGTCATCGCCGGCGACGTCGGCACCGACGGCCTGCGCCTCGACGACGAGGGCCGCGCCGTGCTGGCCTCCTGCGACACGGTGATCCACTCCGCAGCGACCGTCAGCTTCGACTCGCCGCTCGACTCGGCCGTCGAGGTGAACCTCCTCGGTCCGTCCCGCATCGCCACGGTGCTCCATGACATCTGCGCCGACCCCTCCCTGCGTCCCGCAGACCGGCCGCTCCCCCACCTCGTCGCCGTGTCCACCTGCTACGTCGCCGGCAACCGCAAGGGCGCAGCCCCCGAGCAGCCG
>DASUEE010000299.1:0-5454 GCA_036275235.1 Acidimicrobiales bacterium
ACGCCGAGCCGGCGCAGGACGTCGCCCAGGCCGGCGGCGTCGCGCATCTGCACGGCGTGCCAGCCGGCCTCGATCGCGCCGAGCACGTTCTCCTCGCGGTCGTCGACGAAGAGCAGCCGGTGCGGGGGGACGTCCAGCTGCTCGGCCACGTGGTCGAAGGCGGCGGTGTCCGGCTTGGCCAGCCCGATGCGCGACGAGTTGGCCACGTGGTGGAACAGCTCGGCCACGCCCATCGAGGACATGTCCTGCTCGAGGCGGGTCGATGCGTTGGAGAACACGGCGGTGCGCTGGCCGGCGTCCTGCAGCGCCCGGGCGATCGCCACCACCTCCTCGTCGACCCGCCACTCGGTGGCGAGCCACATGGTGGAGCAGGCGTCGACGTCGACGTGGGGATGGGTCTGCGCGATCTGCTCGCCGATGCGGGCGGCCCACTCCTCGGCGGTGAGCTTGCCGGTCATCGAGTCCTCGTACAGCGGTCGCGAGAAGGCGACCCCACCGACCGTGCCGGGCTCGAGCCCGTGCTCGTCCTCGAACGCCCGCATCGCCTCGCCGGTCCAGTGGCGGATCACGCCGTCCATGTCGAAGACCACGACGTCGATCGGCCGCCACGGTCGCGGCCCGTCGCGGACCTCGTCGGCCACCTTGGCGAGGATGCCGTTCACGAACTTCGGCGTGTCGTCGGTGCTGCCGTAGCGGCTGCCCAGCTCGACGGCCTCGGAGAGGCACGCGCCGGTGGGCACGTCGAGGTGCACGGCGAGCTCGAGGACGCCGACGCGCAGCACCGAGCGGTCCATGGCGGCCATTCGCGACACGGGCCAGCGCTGCGAGTAGCGGTCGAGGACGGAGTCGATCTCGAGGCGGTGGTCGGCGACGCCGGTGGCGAGCTCGACCGCGTAGGGGTCGGGTCGGATCGGCAGGGCTCGCACGACCTCGACCGGGTGGACCGACTTCGTGTCGGCCTCGTACAGCAGCTCGACGGCGCGCTCGCGCGCCTCCCGCCGGGTGCCGGGCAGCGCCATCAGGCGCGCGACTGGTACTGGCCGGTGCGGGTGTCGATCTTCAGCCGCTCGCCGGTCTCGATGAACAGCGGCACCTGCACGACGTAGCCCGTCTCCAGGGTCGCCGGCTTGGTCCCGCCGGTGGAGCGGTCGCCCTGCAGGCCGGGCTCGGTCTGGGCGACGCTGAGCTCCACCGAGGGCGGGAGCTCCACCCCGACGATCTCGGTGCCGTACATCATCAGCGAGGCGGTGGCCTGCTCGACGAGGTAGTTGGTGGCGTCTCCGAGCGCGGTGGGCGGGACCTCGATCTGGTCGTAGGTCTCGGCGTCCATGAAGACGTAGTTGGAGCCGTCGTTGTAGAGGTACTGGTACTCGCGGCGGTCGATCTTGGCCTGCTCGACCTTCTCGCCCGCCCGGAACGTCTTGTCGATGTTCCCGCCCGTGCGCACGTTCTTCAGCGTGGTCCGCACGAAGGCGCCGCCCTTGCCCGGCTTGACGTGCTGGAACTCGACGACCTGGACCAGGCCCTCGGGGAGGTCGAGGCACATGCCGTTCTTCAGGTCGTTCGTGGAGACGGTCGCCATCCCCACATGGTGCGCAGCGCCCGGGGTCGCCGCCAAACGGTGCTCAGGGGGCGGGGTCGTACGGGCTGGCGGTCAGGGGGCGGCATCCGGTGGCGGTGACCACGAGGGAGTCCTCGATGCGCACGCCGCCGTGCTCGGGCAGGTAGACGCCGGGCTCGACGGTGACGCAGTGCCCCGGCGCCAGCAGCGAGGAGGACTCGGGGCTGAGGCGTGGCTCCTCGTGGATCACCAGCCCGATGCCGTGACCGGTGCCGTGGACGAACGCGTCGGCCCAGCCGGCTTCGTCGATGACCTGCCGGCACGCCCCGTCGACGTCGACGCCACGGACGCCGGCCCGCACGGTGGCGACGCCGGCGGCCTGCGAGCGGGCGACGACGTCGATCATGCGCTGCTGGGTCGGGGTCGGTTCGCCCACGGTGAAGGTCCGGGTCATGTCCGAGTGGTAGCCGTCGTACAGGGCGCCGAAGTCGACGACGACGAGGTCGCCCTCGGCGATGGTCCGCTCGCTCGGCCGGGCGTGCGGTCGGGCGCTGTTCGGACCGCTGGCCACGATGCTCTCGAACGACGGGCCGTGGGCGCCACCGTCGAGCATGGCGGCCTCCAGTGCTCGGGCGACCTCGCGCTCGGTGGGCCGCTCGAGCAGCAGCGGACGGACCTGCGCGAGCGCCTCGTCGGCGATGGCGGCGGCGTGCTCGAGGCGGGCGACCTCGCCCTCGTCCTTCACGGCACGCAGCGCCAGGACCAGGCCGACGGTGGGGACGAGCTCGCCGGCGATCGCACCCGACCAACGCCGCTGGGCGTCCCACGTGACGTGGTCGGCCTCCACGCCCACCCGACCGAGACCGGCGAGGGTGGCGGCCAGCGCCGCGTCCACCTCCCGCGTGACGACGAGGTCGGCGGCGACGCGCGCGTCCGCGAGCTGGTCGGCAACCTGCTGCTCGTAGCGCCCGTCGGTGACCAGCACGAGGTCGCCGGCGCGCACGACGAGGACACCGGCGGAACCCGTGAAGCCGGTGAGGTAGCGGATGTTGGTGAGGTCGCTGACCACGAGTGCCTCGCAGCCGTGCTCCCCCATGGCCGAGCGGACCCGGTCGGCGCGACCGGCGACGTGGAGCGACGGGAGCACCGGCGTCGTCGTCACCGCACGTCCGCCAGCGCGGCACGCGCGATCTCGGGGTCGACCCCCGTGACGACCTCGACGCCGTCGGCGCCGTCGAGGGCGAAGGTCAACCCGGCGAGCGCCTTCTTGTCCCGTCCCATCAGCGCGAGGAGCTGGTCGTCCTCCAGGGCGGCGGGCAGGCGGTCGGGCAGCTCGTACTGCGCCACGATCCGGCGGTGGACCTCGACGCGCTCGTCGTCGATGCGACCGAGCCGACGGGCCAGGGCCGCCGCGTAGAGGAGCCCGATGGCGACCGCCTCGCCGTGGCGCAGGTCGTACCCGCCGGCGGTCTCGATCGCGTGGGCGAGCGTGTGCCCGTAGTTGAGGGTGGCGCGCACCCCGCCCTCTCGCTCGTCGGCGGCGACGATGGCGGCCTTGATGCGGATGCACTGGGCGACCTGCTCGTCGAGCTCGAGCGCCTCCAGCTCCTCGCCGCCGGGCAGGAACCGGTACTTGGCCATCTCGCCGTACCCGCAACGCAGCTCACGAGGAGGCAGGGTCTCGAGGGCATCGAGGTCGCAGACCACCCCCGACGGCTGCCAGAAGGCGCCGACGAGGTTCTTCCCCTCGGGCAGGTTGACGCCGGTCTTCCCGCCGATGGCGGCGTCGACCATCCCGAGCAGCGTGGTGGGGACGTGCACCACGCGGATGCCCCGGTGGTACGACGCGGCGGCGAACCCGGCGACGTCGGTGACCATCCCGCCGCCGACGGCGACGACGCAGTCCGCTCGGGTGAGGCCCCACGTGGCCCACTGGCGGCACAGCCACTCCACCGTGCGCATCGTCTTCGCGTCCTCACCGGCCTCGATCGTGAACACCCGGTGCTCGACCCCGGGGTCGACGGTGAACCCGATGCCCCGCTGGGTCACGACGGCGACCCGTCCGGTGCCCGACGGGACGAGCGCCGGGAGCTCGGCCCGTGCACCGCGGCCGACGACGGCCGCGTACGACCGCCCCGGGACGGGCACCTCCACGGTCAGCACCGTCAGGTCTCCCGCAGCGACGCGAGGTACGCGTCGTGGTTCCGGCGCAGCTCGTCGAGGGAGTCGCCCCCGAACTTGCGCACGGCCTCGCCGGCGAGCACGAGGGCGACCATCGTCTCGGCGACGACGCCCATCGCGGGCACGGCGGTGACGTCGGTGCGCTCCTTGAAGCTGACCGTCTCCTCCTTGGTCACCACGTCGACGGTCTTGAGCGTCGGCCGGTTGAGCGAGGCGAGCGGCTTCATGGCCGCCCGGGCCACGAGCAGCTCGCCGGTGGTGATGCCGCCCTCGACGCCACCCGCCCGGGTGCCCTCGCGCACGTAGCCGCCGCTCCCCTGCGCCGGGTCGCCCGACCAGGCGATGGGGTCGTGCGCTTCGCTGCCGCGCAGGCCGGCGACCTCGAAGCCGTCGCCGACCTCGACGCCCTTGACGGCCTGGATGCTCATGAGCGCCTGGGCGAGGAGGGCATCGATCTTGCGGTCCCAGTGCACGTGGCTGCCGAGACCGACGGGCACGCCGTAGGCCAGGACCTCGGCGACGCCGCCCAGGCTGTCGCCGTCCCTGGCGGCGGCCTTGATCTCCTCGACCATGCGGGCGCTGGCGTCGGCGTCGAAGCAGCGGACCTCGTCCTCGTCGACGGCCGTCAGGTCGGCGGGCGTGGGCCGGCGGTCGGCGGTGGACCGGGCGGCACCCATCTGGATCACGTGGCTCAGGACCTGCACGCCGAGGTGCGAGAGCAGCGCCTTGGCGAGCGTCCCCGCCGCGACCCGGGCGGCGGTCTCGCGCGCCGACGCCCGCTCGAGGACGTCGCGGGCGTCGGTGAAGCCGTACTTCTGCATGCCGGCGAGGTCGGCGTGCCCCGGCCGCGGCTGGGTGGCCGGGTTCTTCGTGGCACCGGGAGCCGGCGACATCTCCTCGTGCCACTTGTCGCTGCGGGTCCACTCGGTGTTGCCGATCTCGATCGCCACCGGCGAGCCGAGGGTGCGGCCGTGGCGGACGCCGCCGAGGAGGGTCACCTCGTCCTGCTCGAAGCGCATGCGCGGGCCACGGCCGTAGCCGAGGCGCCGCCGGCCGAGCTCGCCCTGGACCTCCTCGACGGTGATCGGCAGGCCGGCGGGCAGCCCCTCGACGACCACGACGAGGCCGGCACCGTGGGACTCACCGGCGGTCAGGTAGCGCAGCACGGCGGCGAGCGTAGAGGCGGGGGGCTACGGGCCCCAGATCGGTTCGACCCCCCAGAGCACGGCGATGAGGCACCCGGCGGCGAGGGACGGCCCGTACGGGAAGACGACCTTCGTGGAGCGCCGGACCACCGCGTAGCCACCGCCGGAGAGGACGCCCAGCACGGAGCCGGCCGCCGCACCCAGCAGGACGGCGCGCAGCGGACCGAGCACCTGCTCGCCGACGGATCCGCCCTCGTGCCCGAACCAGCCGAGGTAGAAGCCCATGAGCCAGGCCAGCTTCACGTCGCCCCAGCCCATCCCGCGCGGGGAGATGACGTGGGCCACGAACAGCATCGACGCGTAGAGCACGCCGCCGATCACCGCGCCGGCGATGGTCTCGGGCGCACCGTCGAGGAGGGCAGCGGCGACGATGGTGGCGAAGCCGATCGCCATCGACGGGAAGTTGATCCGATCCGGGATGCGGTAGACGCGCAGGTCGACCGCCGCCAGCGTCACCAGCGCGGCGGCGAGGAACAGCACCGCCGGCGTGGCCGGATGCCAGCCCAG
>DASUEE010000300.1:0-23977 GCA_036275235.1 Acidimicrobiales bacterium
CCACCGGGAGGACCGATGACGGTCACCGACCTGTCGCCCGCCACCGATGCCGCGGAGGTGCCCGACCACCACGTGGTCATCATCGGCGCCGGCTTCGGCGGCATCGGCGCCGCCATCGAGCTCGAGCGGGCCGGCATCGACGACTTCGTCGTGCTCGAGAAGTGGGACGGGCCCGGCGGCACGTGGCGCGCCAACACCTATCCCGGTGTCGCGGTGGACATCCCGTCGCTCATCTACAGCTTCAGCTACGAGCAGCGGGCTGACTGGTCCCGCGTCTTCGCCCCCGGCTCCGAGCTGCTCGCCTACGCCGAGAGCATCGTCGAGCGGCGGGGCCTGGCGCCACGGATGCAGTTCAACACCTCGGTCGACGAGATGCGCTTCGATGAGCTGGCCGACCTGTGGCGGATCACCACCACCCGCGACGGCGAGGAGCAGGTCGTCACGGCCCGCTTCGTCATCAGCGGCATCGGGGCGCTCGAGCGCCCGGTCATGCCCGACATCGAGGGCATCGACACCTTCGAGGGCACGATCCTGCACACGGCGCGCTGGGACCACGACATCGACCTCACGGGCAAGCGGGTCGCCTGCATCGGCACCGGGGCCAGCGCGCTGCAGCTGATCCCCGAGATCGCCGACCAGGTCGCCCACCTCGACGTGTACCAGCGGACCCCCATCTGGGTGGCCCCCAAGCCCGACCACCCCATCCCGAGGCTCGAGCGCATGGTGCTCTCCGTGCCGCCGCTTCGCAGCGCGGCCCGGGCCGCGGGCACGGTGACCTTCGACGTGCTCGGCAACGTCGTCTTCCAGCAGCGGCTCAAGCCCCTGCGGGCGGCCCTGGAGGGCAGCATCCGGTCGTGGATGCGCAGCCAGGTCGACGACCCCGAGACCCGCGAGGCGCTGATCCCCGACTACTCCTTCGGGTGCAAGCGGCCGTCGATGTCGAACACGTACCTGCGCACGTTCAACCGCGACCACGTCGACCTGATCACCACGCCCATCTCATCGGTCACCCCCACGGGCGTGCGCACCGAGGACGGCGAGCTCCACGAGGCCGATGTGCTCATCTGCGCCACGGGGTTCCGGATCATGAGCGAGGCCGAACCGTTCCCGTTCCCCGTCCACGGACGCGATGACGTGGAGCTCGGCCAGCACTGGCTGGAGAACCGCTTCCAGGCCTACCAGGGCGTGAGCGTGGCCGGGTTCCCCAACCTGTTCTCCGTGGCTGGCCCGTACGGCTTCGTCGTCGGCTCGTACTTCTGGATGATCGAGGCCACCACGAAGCACGCCGTGCGGGTCATCACCGAGGCCGACCGCCAGGGTGCGACCACGGCCGAGATCCGCCAAGGTCCCCAGGACCGCTACGTGAAGAAGTGCCGGAGCCGCCAGGCCGACAGCCCCCTGTTCGGTCCGCCGTGCGCCACCTCGAACACGTACTACGTCAACTTCCAGGGTGACAGCCCGCTTCGGCCGTCGCTGTACGCCGAGATGTGGTGGGACAACCGCCGCTTCCCGTTGAGCCACTACCGCTACGGGAGGCCGGTGGCCGACACGCCGAGCGACCAGCGGGTCGCAGGGACTCGGACCGCGCGCGGACGAGCGGCCGGGGCGGGCTGAGCGCCGAGCCGGCCACGGCCGGCCCGGCGATCACCCCGCCGGGGCACTCGTCGGTGCGGGCACGGTCGTGCTCGTCGGCGTCGTCGTGGTGGAGGGAGTCGGGCTCGATGGGTCGGGAGCCGTGGGCGGATCACCGTCGGGACCGCCCACGACCTCGGGGAACGGTGCCGGACCCACCGCGTCCACGAGCCACCGCGAGTCCTCGCGCACCATCTCGAGCACGAACGACAGCCCGACCAGGCGCTGCCTCCCTTCGGGGCCGGAGGCGTCGATGTCGACCACGACCAGCGCTCGGGCGCGGTCGCCGGTGACCTCTCCCGCGAAGACGTCCTGCACCGACGCTCGGGTCACGGTGTCGCCGGCCGCGAAGAGCTCCTCGATGCTCGGCGCCCGCGTCGACTCGAACTCGTCGGCGAACGTCTCGGTCGCCAGGGTCAGGAGGCGATCGGTGGCGCCGTCGACGTCGTCGGTGTCGAAGCTCAGGTAGGCCTCCCCGAACTCGGCCGCCACCCTTCGGGCCGCGGCTGCGTCGTCCAGCTCGGCGTTGGCGTCGGATGCCTCGCTCCACCCGAGGGCGGCGAGGGCAACGGACACGGCGGCGAGGGCCACCAGGGGGACGAGGATGAGCGCCAGTCGTGGGCGGCGCTCGTCCTCGGGCATCCGCACGTCCGGACGGCCGCCGGTGGAGCCGACCTCGGCGACCTCGGCCGTCGGTGCGGGGTCGCCGGTCGGTGGTGCATCGGGGGCGTGGTCGTCGGTCATGGTGCCTCGTCGATGGTCGGAGGGGTGCGCGGGCGGCGGAGGCGGCGGACGAGGACTGCAGCGGCGAGGAGCGCCACCGCAGCGGCCAGGGCCATCGCCCAGGGGCCACCGACCTCGTCGAACACCCGGTCGGAGGACGCCTCGTCGCCATCGAGCGGACCGCCCGCTCCCTCGTCGCCCCCGCGGCCGGCGTCGTCGCCGCGGCTGACGCCGGGCACCTCGTCGATCGCGCTGGGCACCAGGCCGCCGACCTCGGGCACGGGACCCTGGTCGCAGCCGGCGACGACGCGGGGTGCATCGAAGGTCTGGAACTCGTCGTACTCGACCGGCTCCCCGGGGGCGAAGCCGAAGGTGCCGCTCAGGTACCGGCCGTCGGGGCCGTCCAGCACGGCCTTCGGGATCACGACCGCGGCGGTCTGCGAGGCCCGGAGCAGCCGGACGATCTGGGCGATGGTGCGGTCGTCGCCCGCCACCTCGGAGATCCGGCCCGTGGCTGCCAGGCCGCACCCGATGTCCGAGTAGCTGGTCTCGAGGAGGTCGTCGACCCGGCCCGCGAGGCGGGGCGTGCTGTCGAGCAGGGTGTTCACGTCGTCGGCGCTGGCGGCCAGTGAGTCCACGAGCAGGCCCAGGTCGTCGGTGCTGTCGGCGATGGTCGTGGCCTTGTCCGCCAGCACGCCGGTGAGCGCCGTGAGCTCGACGGCGAGCCGGTCGAGCTCACCTCCCCCGGCGGCCAGCGCCGAGGTCACCTCGGCCGTCCGGCCGAGCACGTCGTGCAGCTCGTCACCGCGCCCGCGGAGGGCGTTCGCCAGCTCGCCGACCACGGTGTCCAGGGCGTCGGGGTCGACGGAGGCCAGCAGCTCGTCCGCCGCGTCGAACAGCTCTCCGTAGGCCAGTGCCGTCGTGGTCGACTCCACGTCGAGGACGTGGGTGCCGTCGGTCGGGATGGTCGATCCGGTCGGCTCCGCAGGGGGGTCGATGGCCACGTAGGGCTCGCCGACCGCGGACCGCCGCCGGATCGTGGCGGTCGACTCGAGGGGCAGCTCACGATCTGCCTCGATGTCGAGCCGGACGGTGGCGCTCTCCGGGGCGAGGGCCACCTCGCCCACCGAGCCCACGCGCATGCCCCGGTAGGTGACCTCGACTCCGGTCCGCAGGCCGGTGGCCTCGGTGAAGTTCGCCTCCACCTCGTAGGTGTCGGCCAGTGACGCCGGGCGCAGCACGTTCTGGACCGCCCACACCGAGAGCGCAGCGAACAGGACGAAGAAGGCGGCGATGTTGAGGTAGATGCGGCGTCCGAGCATCTAGACCACCGAGTTCAGCAGGCTGATGATGATGCCCGCCGGGTCGGTCACGTCGATCTCGCCGCCGAGCAGCACGGTGGGATCGAGCCAGGCCTGGATGAGGACCTGCCCGTTGGCCTGCACGGTGGGGAACACCTCGTTGAAGAAGGCGATGTCCTCGAACAACCCGGTGATCGACTCGCTGCGGTCGGCCAGCACGCCGAGCACCGGTGCCGTCTGGTCGAGCAGGCCGATGATCCGCTCGGTGTGCGGGGCGAGGACGGTGGCGTCGACGGATCGGGCCAGGGCGATGAGGTTCTGGGTGGCGACCACGGCGCGGTCGCGGTTGGCGGCCACGGTCCGGGTCGCGGCGTCGACCGAGTCGAGCAGGGCGACGAGGTCCGGGCTGCGGGGCGCGTACTGGGCGCCGATCGCCGCGAGGCCGTCGATGGCGCCGACGAGGGCGTCCTGCTGGGACTGCAGGGTGTCGACGACGCCGGCCGACTTGGCGATGAGCTGGTTGATCTGCGGGCCGCGCCCGTCGAGGGCCTCGTCGGCGGCGCTCACGGTGGACGACACCGCCTTGGCGTCGACGGCGCCCAGGACCAGGGCGGCCTGTCCGGCCAGCTGCTCGACGTCGAGCTGGCTCGCGGTGTCGGCGATCTCGTCGTCGTCGGCGAGGAACGGACCCGACTCCGGGTCGAAGCCCTCCGGCGGGACGAGGTCGACGAAGTGGGCGCCGAGCAGCGAGGTGCGCCGGATCAGCGCCTTGGTGCCCGCCGGGATCTCCCGCCCGTCGACGATGTCGAGGCGAGCCCGGGCCCGGTACCCGTCGAGCTCGAGCTCTCCGACGCTGCCGATGACCACGTTGGACATCTGCACGTAGTGACCGGTGGTCAGGTCCTGGCTGTCGTCGAAGGTCGCATAGAGGGTGAGGTCGCCGCGGGGTGCGGTGGCCGTCTGGATGTCGCAGGCGCTGACCGTCAGGGCCAGGACCACGAGCGCGAGCACCTTGCGCACCTCACACCTCCCCGGGGTACAGCCCGACGGCGTCGAGCAGCTGGATGACGACGGTCTCGACGACGGCCAGGGTGTTGACCTTCAAGAAGAAGCCGCCGATGTCCTCCTTGTAGGCGGCCTCGAAGGACTCGGTGACGACGGGGAGCTCGTCGGCGAGCACGGTGATGGTGTCGCGGTTGGTCTCGACCACCTGCATCGCGGCCACGAGGGTGGCGATGGTGGGCGGCAGCCGTTCCCCGTGGACGTCGAGGATGGCGGTGACCTCGCCACTGAGGTCGACGAGCGAGGACAGCAGGCCCTGGACCTGCTCGCGCTCGCCGGCGAGCACCTCGACCGCGACGCCGAAGTCGTCGATGAGGCTCCGGAGCTGCGTGTCGCGCTGGTTCAGCACGGACGCCACCTGGTTCAACGACGACGCCGCCTCGAGCATGGGGCCGTCGATGGCCTCCAGCGTCTCGGTGAGATCGGTGGCGGCGTCGATCGAGGCCCCGATGCGCTCGCCGCGGCCGTCGAGGATCGTCGCCGAATCGGTGACCAGCCCGCCCATCACATCCGCGTCGAGGCTGGCCACGAGCTCGTTGAACGCTTGCAGGGCCTCGTCGGGCTCCACGGGGACCGAGGTCCGTTCGAGGGGGATGGTGTCGCCGTCGGCGAGCCTGCTGGCTCCGGCGGCTTCGAGCTCCGCGCTCCAGGACGGGAACAGGGTGACGTTCCGCTCACCCAGCACGGTCTGGGCCTCGATGGTCGCGTGCACGTCGGCGGGCAAGGGGACGTCGTCGCGAAGGGAGAGCACGACCCGCACGTGGTCGCCGGTGAGCTCGACGTCCTCGACGGTGCCGATGCTGGCGTCGAGGGACAGCACGTCGCTGGTCTCGTAGACGCCGACGGCGGAGTCGAACAGGACGGTGACCTCCATGCGGCCCCCACCGTCGCCGCCGCAGCCGGGAAGGAACAGCGCTCCCAAGGCCACCGTCGCTGCGACGAGCTGACGTGGTGACGTCACGGCTGCACCCCCAGGGTTCCGAGCAGGTCCTCGACCACGTCGAGGATGTTCTCGGCCTGGGCGGGGTGGACGATGATGCCCTCCCCGCGGACGCTGAACCCGCCGGCGGGGTCGAGCGTGCCGGACAGGAGCGGGAACAGCAGGCGGGACTGGGTGAGCACCTGGTTGAGGTCGGGAAGCGTCCCGGCCAGGCGGGCGGTGATCGTGTCGACGCTGGCGATGGCCGCGTCGATGGCATCGCGGTGCTGGACGAGCACGCCGCTGAGCTGCTGCACCGCGGCGGAGCCGTCCCCGAGCAGGGTGGAGAGCTCGTCGCGGCGGGCCGCGAGCTGCTGGAGCAGGCGCCCGGAGCCCTCGACCAGCGCGGCGAGCTCGGTGTCGCGTGCGGCGAGGGTGGCGGTGAGCTGGCCGGCTCCGTCGGTGAGCCGGCGCAGCTCGGCGTCGCGGGCGGCGATGGCGGTGGAGATCACGGTGAAGTCGTCGATGAGCTGGGGCAGCACGTCGACGTTGCGCTCGGCGGCGCCAGCCAGCTGGCCGAGCACCTCGTTGGCGGCGTCGAAGTCGATGGCCGACACCGTGTCGGTGGTGTCGGCGAGCACCCGGTTCAGCGACGTCGGTCCCTGGGTGCGATCGAGGGGGATCCGGCGGCGGTCGTCGTCCTCGGGCAGGTCCTCGAGGTACGGCTCGACCACCGGGCCGTCGAGGCGCAGGTAGTAGCCCCCGAGCAGGGTCGCCGCGGCGATCTCCGCCGTCGTCTCCGGGCCGAGGCGCACTCCCCGGTCGACCTCGAAGGCCACGACGACCTGGCCGAGGTCGTGGTCGGCGTCGACGCTGGTCACCTTCCCGACCGCGACGCCGGCCACCCGCACGTCGGCCCCGCTGTCGAGGCCCCCGGTGCGGTCGAACACGGCGCTCAGCGGGTACCGGTCGTCGAAGATGCCCGACGTGCCCACCAGGATCGACCCGGCGACCAGCAGCCCGATGAGCGCGAGGCCGACGATGCCGACGAGCACCTGGTCGCGGTCGCGAAAGCTCTTGATCTCGGGGAGCCTCATGCGCCCTCGTCCTCGAAGAACAGCAGCGGATGGGGACAGGCGCCCGGCCCGGCCGAGATGCACAGCAGGTTGACCCGCAGGTACGGGCCCCGGTTGATGGTGGGCAGGACCGCGTCGAGCATCTCCGGCATGGTCTGGATGGCCTGCTCGACCAGGTCCAGGTCGCCCACGACGGTGCCGGTGAGGGCGGCGACGTGCTCGAGCACGGCGCCCAGGTCCTCCTCGCTGCGGGCGAGCAGGGTCTCGGTCCCGTCGGCGAACGCGGCGAACTCCGTCAGCGCGGAGGAGATGAGGTCGTCGGTGGCGTTCAGGGTGCCGGTGATGGATGCGAGGTTCGTCGCCATGGCGGCGATCTGGTCGTCGCGCGACGCGATCGCCGAGGTGATGGTGTCGTAGTCGGCCAGCATCTGGCCGAGCTGGTCCTCTCGGTCGGCCAGCACGTCGCTCAGCGAACCGAGGTCGGTGAGGAGCGCGTCGTAGTTGCCCTCGTTGCCCTCGAAGGCCGTGACGAGAGCCGTGAGGATCCGGTTCACCTGGTCGGGCCCGACGGCCTGGGCCAGCGGGGAGAGCTGGTTGACCACCCGGCCGAGGTCCACCACGTCGTCGGACTCGGCCACCGTGTCGCCGTCGCCCAGCATCGTGGACGCGGAACCCGGCTCGATCGACAGGAACCTCTGGCCGATCAGGTTGCGCCAGCGGACCGCCACCGTCGAGTCCTCCGGCACCTCGACGTCGGACTCGACCACGAAGCCGACCCGGGCCGTGCCGTCGACGACCTCGACGTCGGAGACTCGGCCGATCGGGATCCCGGCGAGGCGGACGTCGTCGCCGCTGTAGAGGCCGGCCACGTCGTCGAAGGACGCGACCAGCTCGTAGCCGTCCTCGGGCTCGGCCCCGGTGATCTGCCCGGCGATCCACCAGGTGAGGGCACCGGAGACGACGGCGAAGATGGCGAGTCGGACGGCGGCCGAGCGCATCAGCGGTCACCGCCGATCGGGTCGAGCAGCCCACCGATGATGTCGAGCAGCCCGCCGTCGTCGGGCGGTTGCGGGACGGGCAGGCCGGGGACGAGGGGCGCGCCGGGGTCGGGGGGCCGGGGCAGCTGCTGGTCCGGGCGCTCGATGCCGCCCCCGGGCAGGAGGCAGATGCCGAACACGAGGCACAGGTCGACGGTGATGAAGCCCTTCAGCGCGGTCAGCTTCTTGCCGTCGGGTCCGGGCAGGCGCATGCCGGCGCCGAGCATGTCGAAGAAGGCACCGACGGCGTCCAGCGACGACGGCACCAGCTCGCGCTCGCTGTGGATGCCGGCCATGACGTCGGCCACCGCCCGCACCGTGAGGTCGAACTCGGCGGCGGCGTCGTCCAGCAGTGAACCCGACCGCAACGCGATGGTGGCGGCCGCGTCCAGGATCCCGGCCACGTCGGCGTCGCGCCCGGCCGCCAGGTCGGCCACGCTGCGGTAGGTGTCGACCCGGTCCAGGAAGGTCGAGCTGCGGGAGGCGATGGTGGAGGACAGCCGTTGGAGGTCGGGCAGGAAGCGGACCAGCTCACCTCGTCGCCGGTCGGCGATGTCCACGAGCACCGTGGCGCCGTCGATGGTCTCGCCGATCTCGTCGCCTCGCCCGTTGAGACCGGTGGAGACGGCGTCGAAGATCTCGATCACGTCCTGGGTGTCGACCCGGTTCAGCAGCGAGGTCGCGTCGGCGAGCACCCCCGTGAGCTCGCTGCCCACGGTGGCCTGGGCGATCTCGTCCCCGCCCGTGAGCAGTCGACCCCGTGTCGGTCCCGGCTCGGGGACCAGGGAGACGAACTTCGGGCCGAACACCGACAGGGGCTCGAGCCGGGCCGCCACGGTGGCGGGGACCTCCACGCCCTCGTCGATCGCCAAGCGGATCCGGGCGCGTCCGTCATCGAGCAGCTCGACGCCGGTGACGCTGCCCACGTTGACGCCGCGCATCTTGACGTCGGTCCCGCCGTCGGTGAACACGCCCTGGGCCGAGGTCGGGAACACGGCGCTCAGCTCGTAGGTCGGCTCGAACTCGCCCTGTCCGTAGCGGATCAGGATCGCGGACACGGCCAGCGCGAACACGACGGTGATGGCGCCGATCGTGGCCAGGACGTCGGAGGGGAGGTCCTTGCTCATCCGGTCAGGCTCACGGTGGTGGTGGAGCCCCAGAAGACGTAGGACAGGAGCAGGTTGGTGATCACCACGGTGATGATGGTGATCCGGATGGCGATGCCGACGGCGCGGCCGACCCCGGCCGGGCCGCCGGACGCGTGGTAGCCGAAGTAGCCGTGGATGAGCCCGACCTGGATGGCGAACACCACGACCTTCACCAGGCTGTAGAACACGTCGACGGGCGGCAGGTAGAGGCTGAAGTAGTAGTCGTACAGCCCCGGGGACGCGCCGTAGAGCTGCGTGGTGACGAACCGGGTGCCGAGGAACGATGCGAACAGGGCCACGAGGTACAGGGGCACCAGGGCGGCGACGAGGGCGACGATGCGCGTCGAGACCAGGTACACGAGCGACGGGACCGACATGACCTCGAGGGCGTCGATCTCGTCGGAGATGCGCATGGCCCCGATCTCGGCGGTGAAGGACGAGCCGACCTGGGCCGACAGGGCGACCGCGGCGATGAGCGGCGTGATCTCCCGCGTGTTGGCCAGCGCTCCCACGATGCCGATGTAGGACTCGGCGCCGAGCTGGGACAGCCCGGCCACGGCCTGGACCCCGACGGTGGCGCCCACCGCGAGGGCCATGGCGGCCACCACGAAGACCATGCCGCCGCCGACCACCACGGCACCGGCTCCAGCCACCACGTCGCTGATGTGTCGGAGCACCGTCTTGCGGAACCGGAGCCGCAGGATCACGTCGGTGACCGAGCGGAGCATCACCTCGGCGGCGAAGAGCCCGAACCGGCCGAGGCCCTCGGCGCGCAACCGGGTGTGGGCCGTGCCCCGGCTGACCCAGCGCGCCGGCCGGCGGCTCACGGCGGCGACCATCAGAACACCCGCTGGGGGACCAGGAGCACGTACAGGGACGTGATCACGTAGTTGACGCTGAACACGGCGAGGAAGGTGACGACCACGGCCTGCTTGACGGCGAGGCCGACACCCACGGGACTGCGGTCGCAGCTCATGCCCCGCTGGCAGGCGACGGCGGCGGCGATGAATCCGAACAGCCCGGCCTTGACGATGGCGACGACGAGGTCGGACAGCCGGACCAGGGCGGTGGCCCCGTTGAAGAACGCACCCGGGGACACGCCCTGGAGGATCACGTTGAACACGAAGCCGCCGCCGATGCCGGCGACGATCACCATGGACACGAGCAGCGTCCCCACCGCCGATGCTGCCCACAGCCGCGGCGTCACCAGCCGACCGACCGGGTTGACGGCCATGACCTCCATGGCGGCCAGCTCGTCGCGGATGTTCCTGGCTCCCATGTCTGCGGTCATCGCCGAGCCGCCGGCGCCGGCGATGAGCAGTGCGGCGGCGATGGGCGCGGCCTCACGGATGACGCCCACGATGACCGCGGCGCCGGTGAAGGACTCGCCGCCGAGCTGGCGGGTGAGCTGACCGATCTGCAGCGAGATCGTGGCGCCGAGTGGCACGGCGATGAGGATCACGGGGAGCAGGGTCACCTTGACCAGGAAGACGGCTTGCAGCACGAACTCCGCGCCCCACCGGTTCACCTGCCAGCTCTTGCGCACCCCCTCGAGGGCGATCGACAGCGTGTCGCCGGTGTCGGCGAGCACACCGGTGACGCGTCCGGTCACGCGTACCTCCGGATGCTTGATACCAATGGACCCCGTTGTAACAGAGAGTGAATTCTGTCACTTTGTCGCGCCGACGCGCAAGGCGGCGCCACGACCCCGGAACGGTATCGGCGGGTGACCCGCGGAACTTCAGGCGGACTGGCGCTGGCCGGCCAGGTACCCGTTGAGCGTGCCTTCCTCCCCGAAGAGCGCCTCGCGCCACCGAGCGACGAGGTCCTCGGTGTCGCGATCGTCGGGATGGAAGCCCGGGCGGTGGTACTCGAGCAGGCGCAGGCCGATCTTCTTGCGGGCGAAGGGGGAGTTGCGCAGGTTCAGCAGGCTCCCGACGAAGCGGATCGGGTTGCGTGCCGCAGGGTCGGTGACGGCCGAGCCCACGAGCGCCGCGCCTGCCACCGCGACCAGGAGCGCGGTGGTGACGTGCATGGTGGCGAGGCGGATCGCCTCGTTGTGGACGCACTCGTCGAAGACGTCGAAGGCGACGGCCTTGTGCTCGGCCTCCTCGAGGGCGTGCCAGCGGAACAGTGCGCGCAGCTCCTCGGGCACGTCCTGGTCCTCGAAGGGGTCGTCCTCGAGGAGCTGCTCGGCGAGCACCGAGGTGAAGTGCTCGGCCGCCGCGGTGAACGCGAGCTGCACCGACTTCGGCGCCACGCGCTGGATGACCGCCATGGCCCGGCCCGTGGCGGCGTCGACGAAGCGGGTCGGGTATCCCAGGCGGGCCAGGGTCTCGTTCAGCCGGTCGTGCTCGCGGCCGTGCATCGACTCCTGCCCGATGAACCCGGCCACCTGCCGGCGAAGCTCGTCGTCGTCGATCTGGTCGCGGTAGTTGCGCACGGAGTCGACGAAGAACTGCTCGCCCTTGGGGAACGTGGCCGAGAGCACCGCCATGACGTGGCTCATCAGCAGATCCCCGTCGAGGAAGTGGCGGGGCATCCCCTCCTCGTGCTCGATCGTCATGCGCCGGGTCGTCACGGACCGGTCAGGGCGGGTGAGGGTGGTCATGCTGGCTCCTTGGTCGACGTCGGTCACCGGAGGTGTCCAGGACACCGTAACCGAAACGATGTTACGACGATACCTCGTTGTTGCATCGCCCCGCGGCGGGTGGCATGGTGGGAGCCGAGGCGCGACCACGAGGAGGCCCCGTGAGCATCGATCTGTCCCGGACGCTCGACCGGGTGCGCGAACGCCAGTGGGCGCTGGCCGACATCGACTGGGATGCGCCCGGGGCGGAGATGATCACCGACGAGCAGCGCCCGAAGCTCGCTGCCTTCATGGCCGACGTCGCCTGGATCGAGCAGGTCGGGGCCCGGGCGTTCGCGGCGCTGGCCCGCAAGGCCGACGACCCGGTGCTGGCCGACCTGTACCGCTACTTCCACGCGGAGGAGCAGCGCCACGCCAACGCCGAGCTCGCGCTGATGCGGCGCTGGGACATGCTCGACGGCGACGGCCCCCCCGAGCCCGACATCAGCATCCGCCTCGCGATGGACTGGTTGGACCGCTACGCGGACTCGCTGCCCCTCGCGGTGCTCGGCGCGGCGATCCCGATGCTCGAGGTCGCCCTCGACGGCGCCCTGCTCAAGTTCCTCACCGACGAAGTGGCCGACCCGGTCTGCCAGCAGGTGTTCGAGCTGGTCAACAACGACGAGTCCCGGCACCTCGCGGTGGGCTACCACGTGCTCGAGGTGCTCGGTCGCGATCCCCTCCACGTCCATGCCATCACCGTGGCGCGGGTGCTGCTGTCGCCCGCGGTGCTCGCCTCGCTGCCGGCGGCCATGCCCCTGTTCTCCCACGCCCGAGACAACGTCGTGGGCATGGGTCTGGACGAGGCCAAGCTGGCCGAGGCGCTCGGTCGGTTCGAGAAGGTGGGGGACCGCCAGCCCGACGTGCGCCGGAACCCGTCGTACCTGGCGCTCAAGGAGTTCGGCAAGATGGTGGCCGACCGCAGCCACCCGTACCACCTGCTGAGCGACCAGGTCACCCGGGTGATGGCCCACTACCCCCGGAGGTTGCTGCGCCGGCCGCCGTCGTGGATCGACCAGCTCACCTACGAGCCGGTCGTCTGACGTGGGCGTCGGCGCCGTTTCCCGGCTGAGCGGGCCCCAGCTGCCCGGCATCGTGGACTTCGCCGGGCCCGTGACCCCTGCGAGCACCCTGGTGGTGGCCGGCGTGGATCCCGACGCCGTCGTGGCCTGCGTGGGCTCCGACCAGGCGACGCTCGACGCCGTGGTCGCCCTGGTCGCAGCTGGACGTCGGACCAAGGTCTTCGAGGACCGACCCCGCCTCGTCCTACCGGAGGGTCGACGGGTCCCCGGACTGGCCGAGCTGCTCGCGGCCGCAGCAGGACCGCTGCGCGTCGCCGCCGCCTGCAGCGCGCGCATCCCGACAGCGCCCCCGGTCCGTCGGCGCCTCGCCGGCGCGCCCGTCCGGGCCCAGCGCCTCGCCGGGTCCCGCCAGCGGCGCCGGCTCCTGCCCGATCCATGGATGCGCCGTCAGCTCACGCCCTCGCGCCACGACCACCGCCCCCCGCTGCGCTCCGACGGGTACTACCGGGCGCTGGCGAGCGGGCAGGCACAGCTGGTGAGCTGGCCGATCGCTCGCCTGACGTCCGCCGGCATCCGGACCTGCGACGGGCTCGAGCACCGCATCGACCACCTCGTCGTCGCCGGCTGAGCTCCCGCCGCAGCGGCGCCTGCCCCGCCGGATCAGGCGGTGGAGGCCTCGTCCGTGGAGGCGACCTCGGCGCTGGCCATGTCGCCGAACAGGAACGCGAGCAGCTCGGGGTCGGCCAGGATCGCCCAGTCCGGCGCCATGAGCTTCGCGTACCGCTCGAAGTACAGGAGCTGCTTCGCCACGAGCACCAGCTCTCGCGGCAGGCGGACCTCGTAGCGGGTGCCGATGCGCACGATGTCGATCAGCACCTGCCCGTAGCTGATCTCCGACAGCGGCCGGCCGAGGATCGGCTCGACGATCTCGGCGATGTCGGCAGCGGACTGCTCCAGGCTCGTCGGGTTGAGCACGGCCCCCATGTCGAAGATCGCTTGGGCCACCGCCTCGAAGTCGCCGGACACGAGCAGGGCCGGCAGGCCGCGCCGCACGATCTCGCGCGTCTCGTCGTCGAAGGACCCGCAGATCCCGAAGTCGAGGAAGACGACCTCGCCGTCGGTGTCGAGCATCAGGTTGCCGGCGTGCACGTCACCATGGAAGAAGCCGTGCTCGAGCGCCGCCTCCAGCCAGGCCCGCACCCCGCGCTTGAGCGCGGCTCCCAAGTCCCATCCGGTGGCCTGGAGCTCGACCAGGTCGTCGATCTTGTACCCGTGGATGCGCTCCATGGTCAGCACGCGCGGGCTGGTCAGCTCCCAGTGCACCCTCGGGACCCGCACCCCGCCCGGTGCGTGGCCGGCGGCGACGATCCGACCGAAGCGCTCCATGGAGCGGGCCTCGACGATGAAGTTGAGCTCCTCGCTCAGCGTGGTGGCGAAGTCCTCCACCACCGCCACCGGATTGGCCATGCGCCCCTTGGCCGAGACCTTGTCGAGGCCGCGGGCGAGCTTGAGCAGGATCCGCAGGTCCGACGACAGGATCTTGCCGATCCCCGGGCGCTGGACCTTCACCACCACGTCGGACCCGTCGTGCAGCGTGGCGGCATGGACCTGGGCGATCGACGCCGAAGCCATCGGCGTGCGGTCGAACGAGGCGAACAGCTCGTCGTGGTGGCCGCCGAGCTCGGCCTCGATCACCTCCACGATGTCGGCGTATGCCACCGGGGGCACGCTGTCGAGGCAGGCGCGCAGCTCGTCGGCCAGGACGTCGGGGAACAGGCCGGGACTCGACGCGACCAGCTGCGCCAGCTTCACGTAGGTGGGGCCGAGCTCCTCGAAGGACTGGCGGAGCGCCACCGCCCCGCGTTCGGCGCGGGGCCGCGACCCCGGGCGCAGGGTGCGCGCACCGGCCCGGCCGAGGAGGCGAGCCGTGGAGGCGGCGCGCCCCACCTCGCGGAGTCGCAGGTGCTCGATCTCGCTCGGAACCAGACGTTCGATCCGCACGGCAACCTCCTGATCTTGATACAGTGCCGTCTCATCGTTGCATGCGACGTCTCCCGGTGCCGCATCGGGAGCACTGGGGGTCCAGGATGACCGTGACCGAAGCAAGCCCGAAGGTGCCACCACCACGGGCCTCCGGCGGCGCCGACCCCTGGGAGGTGCAGCTCGACCTCGGGGGCATCGGCCCCGGTGACGCAGCCCGACTGCTGGAGATCGCCTCCACCCTGGTGCGCCACGGCGCCGTGGTCGCCGTCCGGCGGGGTCCCTTCATCGTGCTGCGGCTGCGCCGACGGGCCCCCCGCGCCCTGGCCGTGGCGCTGCGGCGCAGCTTCGCCGACCTCGGTCCCACGTTCGTGAAGTTCGGGCAGCTCGTCGCGTCCAGCCCGGGGCTGTTCCCCGACGTGGCCGCCAACGAGTTCCGCAGCCTCCTCGACGAGGTCCCCACCATCCCGACCCGCGACGTCCATCGCATCGTCGAGCGAGCGCTCGGCCGTCCTGTCGGCGTGGCCTTCGCCGCGTTCGACGACGTACCGCTCGCCGCCGCATCGATCGCCCAGGTCCATCGGGCCCGGCTCGCCGACGGCACCGACGTCGTCGTCAAGGTCCGCCGCCCGGGGCTCCGCAACCGGGTCGCCCGGGACACCCGGATCCTGCGGATGCTGGCGACGGTGCTGGGACGCGCCGGTGGCCTCGGTCAGATCATGAACCCGGTCGCCATCGTCGACGACTTCACCGCCACCCTGCGCTACGAGCTGGACTTCCGGAACGAGGCCCGCTGGATGGCGCAGTTCCGGTCCAACCTCGAGACCTTCGGCGACAACCGCCACGTGACGACGCCCACGCCGATCCAGGGCATGTGCACCCAGCACGTGCTGGTGATGACCTACGTGGACGGGCACCCGGTCGACCGCCTGGACCTGCTGGCCGAGTCCGGCCACGACTTCGAGGAGCTGTTGCGCCTCGGCGTGCGCGCCTGGCTCGAGTCGGCCTTCGAGCACGGCTTGTTCCACGGCGACGTGCACGCGGGCAACCTGTTCCTCACCCCCGATGGCAAGGTCGCACTCCTGGACTTCGGGATCATGGGCCACCTGGAGCCGTCGATCCGGGCCGCGCTGCGCGACGCCCTTCCCGGCCTGCTGCTCGCCGACGACCCGCGGAGCGTGGTGGAGGCGTTCTTCGCCCTCGGTGCCGTCACCGGGCCGATCGACATGGAGCGGGCCAGCGAGGACGTGCGCCGGCTGGTCGCGCCGCTGTCGGAGAAACCGCTCTCGGAGATCAGCTACGGCGAGCTGCTGTCCGACGTGTTGCAGGTGGCGGGCCGGCACCGGGTCCGTCTCCCCCGGGAGCTGGTGCTCGTGATCAAGCAGATCCTCTACTTCGAGCGCTACGCCAAGCAGCTGGCCCCCGGGTACCAGATCCTGTCCGACCCCCGCCTCCTCACCTACCTCCTGCCCCAGTACGAGGTGCCGGTGCAGCGGCCGGTGCTCTCCACCCGACCCCGCACCCGCCCGCTCGACGGCGATCCCGATGCCGGCCTCCTCGTCGAGGCCGTGCGCGACGACCGCTTCGGCTGGGAGTACGACCCGAAGCGTCCCGAGCTGCGCCGGCTCTACGCCAAGGCCAAGGACAAGCAGTGGAACGCCAGCGTCGACATCGACTGGTCCATCGAGGTCGACCGCGAGGACCCCGGCGGGCTGTCGGAATACCTGCCGGTGATGGCGGCCGACGCCTTCGACTCCTTCACCGATGTCCAGAAGCGTGAGGCCGGTCACGTGTTCAACACCTGGCTCACGTCGCAGTTCCTGCACGGGGAGCAGGGCGCGCTGCTGGCCACCTCGAAGCTGGTCGCCCAGGTCCCCGACGTGGACGCCAAGTTCTACGGCGCCACCCAGGTGATGGACGAGGCCCGCCACGTCGAGGCCTACGGCCGGTACCTGAACGAGAAGCTGGGCGAGATCCACCCGATCAACCCGAACCTCCAGCAGCTCCTCGAGATCATCGTGGCCGACCCGCGCTGGGACGTCACCTACCTCGGCATGCAGATCATCGTCGAGGGTCTGGCCCTGGCCGCGTTCGGGCTGATCCACCAGTTCTCGACCGAGCCGCTCATCAAGCAGATCACGCGCTACGTGATGGCCGACGAAGCCCGCCACGTCGCCTTCGGTGCCCTGGCCCTCTCGGGCTACTACGACGAGCTCACCTCGGCGGAGCGGAGCGAGCGCCAGGACTTCGTCCTCGAGGCGTCGTGGCTGATGCGCGACCGGTTCCTGGCCACCGAGGTGTGGGAGCGTCTCGGCATCGCGCCGTCCGATGGCCTGCTCGATGCCAGCCGCTCGCCGATGATGCAGATGTTCCAGCACGTCCTCTTCGCCAAGATCACCCCGAACCTCACGAAGGTCGGGTTGATGGACGAGAAGCTGCGCGATCGCCTCGTGGCGATCGGGGCCATCCCGACGTCGTGACCTGTCACGCCGAGAGCCCGTCAGCGCTCGGGCGCGCGCGAAACTGGCGCCCATGACCGAAACCTCGTCCCTCACGGCGCTCGGTCTCCCGCCCGTCCCCTCCAACGTCCTCGACCCGTACCTCGACGCGGCGGCCACGTGCTTCGCCCGCCACGGGCTGCGCCGCACGCGCGTGACCGACATCGCCGAAGAGGTCGGCGTCTCCCGGGTGACCGTCTACCGGCAGGTCGGCACGACGGAGGACGCAGCCCGCCTGCTGCTGTCCCGTGAGCTCGACCGGCTGGTGAACTCCGTTCTCCCGACGCTCGTCGCCGTCGAGGACGCCGACGGGATCGTCACCGTCATCGCGTCGGCGGTCGACTTCGCCGTGAACCACCCGGTGATGCGCAAGGTGCTGCAGGACGAGACCGATCTCGTCGGTGCGTTCGTCATGAGCGAGTTCAGCACCGTCCTCGACCGGCTGCTCCTCCTCGCCGAGCCCGTCGTCCGGCGCCTGGAGGTGGTCGCGGGCGCCCGGGACCTCGACGTGCCGGTGCTGGCCGAGTGGGTGGCTCGCGTGGTGCTGACCATGGTGGTCGCCCCTCCGGCGGTGCCCCCCGAGGAGTTCCTCCGCTCCGTCCTGCGCCCGCTTCTGGCGGCCGGCCGCCGTCAGGGCTGAGCCACCGGCCCGCCTTCGGCGACCTCCACGGTCCAGCGATGGTGGGGCTGCAGCCGGTAGGGCCGGGATCGGGGCCGGTCCAGCACCCGAGCGAGGGCGTCCGGGGCGAGCATGTCGTCGATGCCGCCGCGGGCTCGGGCGTCGATGGCGTCGCCCAGGGGGCCGTCGAGCAGTTCGGCGAGCATCGCCGGGAGGCTGTCGGGATCCTCGATCATCCATGAGTGCCCGGCGCCGTCCACGGTGACGAGGGTGGCCCCCGCTGCGGCGGCGGCGCCACGGGCGAAGGGGTACCAGATGGCCAGGTCCCGGTTGCTGTGCACCACGATGACCGGGACGCCGGCCGCTCGCAGCGCCCGCAGCCGCTGGTCGGATCCCTGGTCGCCGATGGTGGCGACGAAGGCGGCGGGCAACGACGGCAGCGCGCGGAGTCGGTCGCCGAGGGAGGGCGCGGCGAGGCGGGCGAAGGCGCCGGCGTCACGGCGGGTCCGCACCAGGGTGGAGGCGATGTCCACCCCGAGCAGGCCGATGCCGAGCGGGAGCAGCCCGGGCACGGAGCGCCCGAGCCGGGTGAAGCGGTCGAACCCGCCCCCGATGGCGGCGTTGGCCGGGATCACCGCCAGCACCCGGTCGGGTTCGGCGGCAGCCACGTCGGTGACGATCCGGCCACCCATCGAGTGGCCGAGCAGCACGGCCTGTTCGACCCCGAGGTGGTCGAGGACCCTGCGGTGCAGGTCGACGTAGGACCGCCACCGGAAGCCCTTCGCTCCGAGGGGCGTGGTGCGCCCGTGGCCGGCGCTGTCCACGGCGATGACGCGGAAGCCGAGCCCGGCGATGCGCCGGAGGGTGCGGGCGTAGAGCATGCCCTCGGCCATGATCCCGTGGACGAGCACCAGGGGCACGCCCTCGCCGCACAACGACATCCCGACCCGATGGCCATCCGGGAGCAGGATCTCGCGTCGGCGCAGGCGTGGCGGCTTGTTGGTGATCGCCTCGGCGATCGAGGCCATCTCGTCCCGGGGTGCCGTGCGCTGCTCGGCAGCGGTGATCGTCATGCACCCATGATACGCAACCGTCTCATCGTCTCGCAGGCACCGGTGGTTCGCTCCCCGGCGTCGGGTGAGTCGGGTACCGCGATCAGCTCCGGCCAGGAGCGGGAGCGAACGCAGGATCGTCGATCGGACCGGAACCGAGCGCCGTCCCGCCGTAGAGGTGATCGAAGTCGGCGAAGATCGTGTCGAGCGGCAGGTCGGAGTACACGCCCCGGTCGACCGTGTACTCCATGTACCGGCGACCGTCTCCGGCGAAGGCGTGCAGCAGCGCGTCGCTCTGGCCGTCGAACTGGAGCGGTTCGGTCCCGAAGCGCGCGCACAGCTCGGCGTTGAACGCCGGCGACGCCTTGAGCCACCGTCGGTCGATCCAGAGGACCCCGTACCCGTGCCAGTGGAAGACGTCGGTGCCCATGCGCTCGGCCAACACCTTCGACTGGAGGTGGTTGCGGACGTCGGCGAACCCGAGCCGGGCTGGGATGCCCGCGGCGCGGGCCCCAGCCACGAGGAGGACGGCCTTGGGTACGCACCACCGCTGGCTCCCGGCCAGGACGGCGGAGGCCCGGTAGTCGCTCCGGTCCCGGGTGATGTGGTGGGGGTCGTACCAGATGCGGTCGCGAACCGCAGCGAAGATCGCGGCCGCCCGCTCGGCATCGGAGTCGGTGCCGGCGGTCACCTCCTCGATGAACTGGCGAACGGCGGCGTCGCCGTGGTCGAGGAAGTCGGTGGCGGCGAGGTCGCGCGGCTCTGGTGGAGAGGCGGGATCGACCGCCCCAGCCTCCAGCGGGTCCTGTGGCATCCACGGTCCTGTCTCGTGTGGGAGAGTGCGGACCGCACGGTACTCCCGGCTCCTCGCTCGTGACGCCCTGGCCACGACATGCGACGCTGATCGTCCGCTGTGCCGGGGGAGGTCGGAACCCATTAGGTTCGCCGCCGTGCACACGGGGGATGCCTGATGACGGGCGTACAGGTCGAGCGTGAGGGAGCTGTGGCGCTGGTCGAGCTGCGCCGACCGCCTCACAACTTCTTCGATGCGACGTTGATCTCCGAGCTCGCCACCGCCGCCGAGGACCTGGACGCAGACCCGCACTGCCGGGCGATCGTGCTCGCCGCCGAAGGCCGCTCGTTCTGCGCCGGGGCCGACTTCTCCGGCCAGGCGCCTGCGGCAGGGTCGTTCGCATCCGGCGGCAGCGGTGCTGGTTCCGTCGGTGCGGGCTCGCTGTACCACGAGGCGCTGCGCCTCTTCGCCATCGCCACCCCGATCGTGGCCGCGGTCCACGGTCCCGCCGTCGGCGGCGGGCTGGGCCTCGCACTGGTGGCCGACTTCCGCATCACCTGTCCCGAGGCCAGGTGGTCGGCGAACTTCGCCAGGCTCGGGTTCCATCCCGGGTTCGCCCTCACCGTGACGTTGCCGGAGCTGGTCGGCGGGCAGCACGCCCGCCGCCTCTTCTTCACCGGCGCCCGGATCGACGGTCGGGAGGCCGCCGCCATCGGGTTGGCCGACGAGTGCGTCGACTCCGTCGACGCCGTCCGTCCGCGGGCCGTGGAGCTCGCCACCGAGATCGCCGGCTCGGCGCCGCTGGTGGTGCAGGCGGTGAAGCGGACCCTCGCTGGCGACCGGATCGACCGGCTGCGGGCCGCCACCGACCACGAGCTGGCCGAGCAGGTCCGACTGCTCGCCACCGACGACGCGCGCGAGGGCATCGCCGCCTACGCCGAGCGGCGCCCGCCGCAGTTCCAGGCGCGGTAGGCACCGGTCACGACCAGGCACGAGCCAGGGGGAACAGGGATGGACCAGCTCGAGGGGAAGGCCGCCGTCGTCACCGGCGGGGGCAGCGGCATCGGCCGTGCCGTGGCCACGCAGCTGGCCGACGCCGGCATGCACGTCGTGGTCGCCGACGTGCAGCAGGACGCGCTCGACGCCACGGTCTCGGCGCTCGTCGGGGCGGGGCACCGGGCCATCGGCGTGCGCACCGACGTCTCCGACGGCGACTCGGTGCAGGCCCTGGCCGACGCGGCGATCGCCGAGTTCGGCGCCGTGCACGTGCTCCACAACAACGCCGGCGTCGGCGTCGGCGGGCCGGTCTGGACCCACACCGAACGGGACTGGGAGTGGGTGCTCGGCGTCAACCTCTGGGGCGTCATCCACGGCATCCGGGTGTTCGTGCCGCTCATGCTCGAGCAGGGCGGCCCGGCCCACGTGGTCAACACCGCGTCCATGGCCGGGCTGATCTCGGTGCCCTACCTCGGCGCCTACAACGTCTCCAAGCACGGCGTCGTCACCCTCAGCGAGACCCTCCACCGCGACCTGCGGCTGGCCGACAGCGAGATCGGCGTCTCGGTCCTGTGTCCCGGCCTCGTGGCCACCAACATCTTCGAGTCCCAGCGCAACCGGCCGGCCGACCTCACCGACGACGGCCGGGCCACCGGCCTGTCGGCCCTGCTGGAGGGCGCCGGCGACGGGCGGGCCACCGAGGACGCCATCGGGTCCTTCGGCCAGGTGCTCTCGCCCGACGAGGTCGGCGCCGCCGTCGTCGACGCCGTGCGCACCGACCGCTTCTACGTCCTCACCCACCCCGACATCACCCGCACGCTCGTGCGCACCCGCCTCGACGACGTCGTCGAGGCCCGCCACCCGAGCCCGCTGCGGGCCTGAACCGAACACCCCCGACCCCTCCCCCGAGGTGCACCGAACATGAGAACCCCGTTGCTGGCGCCACCGCTGCCGTCCGGCGTCGACACCACGAGCGAGCAGTTCGCCAAGAACCGCGCCGACGTCCTCGAGCAGATCGACGTGATCGACGAGCTGCTCGCCCAGGCAGAGGCCGGCGGCGGCGAGGCCTCGATCGCCCGCATGCGCTCCCGCGGCAAGATGCCGATCCGGGAGCGCATCGCCAACGTGCTCGACCCCGACACCCCGTTCCTCGAGATCTCCGCGCTCGCCGGCTACGGGTCCGACTACACCATCGGCGGCGGCATGGTCGTCGGCATCGGCGTCATCGCCGGCGTCGAGTGCGTGATCATGGGCAACGACCCCTCCGTGCTGGGCGGGGCCCTCACCCCCTACGCCGGCAAGAAGTGGTCGCGGGCCATCGAGATCGCCCGCGACAACCACATGCCCTACATCAGCTTCGTGGAGTCGGCCGGCGCCGACCTGCGCATGGGCGGGGCGGGCAGCAGCGGCCCGAAGACCCAGACCACCCACTTCGCGGAGTCCGGCCGCCCGTTCTACGAGATGATCGAGCTGTCGAAGCTGGGCATCCCGTCGGTGTGCGTCGTGTTCGGCTCCTCCACCGCCGGCGGCGCCTACCAGCCCGGCCTCTCCGACTACGTCATCGTCATCAAGGAGCAGTCGAAGGTCTTCCTGGCCGGCCCGCCGCTGGTGAAGATGGCCACGGGCGAGGAGTCCGACGACGAGACCCTGGGCGGCGCCGCGCTGCACGCCGAGGTGTCCGGCCTGGGCGACTACTTCGCCGAGGACGAGATGGATGCCCTGCGGCTGTGCCGCGAGGTCGTGTCCCACCTCGACGTCGCCAAGCCCGGCCCCGAGCCCACCGGCCCCGGCGACCCGCCGATCCACGACCCCGAGGAGCTGCTCGGCCTGGTCAGCCGCGACCTGCGCCAGCCCGTCGACGTGCGCGACGTCATCGCCCGCACCGTGGACGGCTCCCGGTTCGAGGAGTTCAAGCCCCGGTGGGGGCCGTCGATGATCTGCGGCTGGGCCGAGATCCACGGCTACCCGGTGGGCATCCTCGGGAACAACGGCGTGATCTACCCGGACTCCGCTCAGAAGGCCGCGCACTTCATCCAGCTGTGCAACCAGATCGACACCCCGCTGGTGTTCCTCCAGAACATCACCGGCTTCATGGTCGGCAAGGACTTCGAGGCCGCGGGCATCGTGAAGAAGGGCTCGCAGATGATCAACGCGGTCACCAACTCCACGGTGCCGCACCTCACGGTCATCATCGGGTCCAGCTACGGCGCCGGCACCTACGGGATGTCGGGCCGCGCCTTCGGCAACCGGTTCACGTTCCTGTGGCCCACGGCCAAGATCGCCGTCATGGGTCCCAAGCAGATCGCCGGCGTGATGTCGATCGTCCGCCGGGGCCAGGCCGCTCGCAAGGGCGAGCCCTTCGACGAGGAGCAGGACGCCGCCATCGTCGCCATGGTCGAGGACGCCCAGGAGAAGGGATCGCTCGCCCTGGTCGCCACCGGCGCCATCAGCGACGACGGCATCATCGATCCGCGCGACACCCGCACCGTGCTCGGCCTCACCCTGTCCGCCGTCCGCAACCGCCCCATCGAGGGCGCCGCCAGCTACGGGGTGTTCCGCCTGTGACCCGCTCCCTCTCCTCCGTCCTCGTCGCCAACCGCGGCGAGATCGCCCGGCGGGTGTTCCGCACCGCCCGGGCCATGGGCATGCGCTGCATCGCCGTCTACGTCGACGCCGACGCCGGCGCGCCCTTCGTCACCGAGGCCGACGAGGCCGTCCGCCTCCCCGACGGCGGCTACCTCGACCCGGCCGCGGTCGTGGCCGCCGCCCGGGCCGCGGGCGCCGACGCCATCCACCCCGGCTACGGCTTCCTGTCCGAGAACGCCGGCTTCGCTCGGGCGGTCATCGACGCCGGCATCGCCTGGGTCGGTCCCACGCCCGAGGTCATCGAGTCCATGGGCGACAAGCTGGCGGCCAAGCACATCGCCGTGCAGGCCGGTGTGCCCACGCTGCCGTCCTCCGACGACCCCACCCGGGCCGACCTGGTCGGGTTCCCGCTGCTGGTCAAGGCGGCGGCGGGTGGAGGCGGCAAGGGCATGCGCATCGTCGAGTCCGAGTCCGACCTGGCCGAGGCCGTCGCCGCCGCCCAGCGCGAGGCCAAGGGCGCGTTCGGCGACGACCGCGTGTTCCTCGAGCGCTACGTGCCCCGCGCCCGCCACATCGAGATCCAGATCCTCGGTGACGAGCACGGCAACCTCATCCACCTGGGCGAGCGCGAGTGTTCCATCCAGCGCCGCCACCAGAAGGTGATCGAGGAGTCGCCGTCCCCGGTCATCGACGCCCAGCAGCGGGCGGCGATGGGGGAGTCGGCGCTGAATCTGGCCCGCACCCTCGGCTACCGCTCGGCGGGCACCGTCGAGTTCCTCTACGACGAGGACCGCCGCGAGTTCTCCTTCCTCGAGGTCAACACCCGCCTGCAGGTCGAGCACCCGGTCACCGAGGAGGTCACCGGCATCGACCTCGTGCGCGAGCAGCTGCGCATCGCCGCCGG
>DASUEE010000301.1:0-9861 GCA_036275235.1 Acidimicrobiales bacterium
CGCTCACCACCTCTCCCCTGGCCACCAACACGAGCTGGGGCAACCGGATGTTCCGGCTCGACCGGGAGGTGCAGGCCGGCGAGGTGCTCCGCCTGCACCTCCACCTCGGCCAGCTGGTCGACGCCTCGACCTGGACCGTCACCGAGCTCTGATCTCCGTTCTGGGCAGCCGAGGACGCACTCTGAGCGGTTTTCGGCGGCCCGGAACGGAAGGTCACGGCACGACGACGGTGTGGGAGCGGGCGACGATGCGATCGCCCTGCACCGCCAGCAGCGTGACCAGGTGGGTGCCCGGTCCGGCGGTGGCCTCGACGTCGATCTCGACCGGGCCCCGCCCCTCGACGGGGTCGAGCACGTTCGCTCCGCCGCCGACCGTCCAGACCCAGACCTCAGGCACGTCCTCGCCGATCCTCATGACGAGTGGGGAGGTCAGCGTCATGCCCGAGGCATCGAGGTACTCGGAGTCGATCTCGAGCTGGGGCCCGTCGAGGGTGTAGTGGATGCCGGAGGGGGTGACCACGACCGGGTAGGCGGCCGCCTCGACCATGCCCTCCCGCTCGACCTCGCCGCTGAAGGTCACCACCGACACGGCGCCGGCGGCGGTCTCGACCTGGAGCACCTCCCGCTGGATGCCCTCGCCGGCGAAGGCGGCGGCGCCTTCGAACAGCCCGGAGCCGAGGAGCTCGAAGTCCTCGAACGACATCGCCGCCCGCGACGTGTCGTCGAGCAGGCCGTATGCCCCTTCGATGTCGCCGGCGAAGAGCCGGTCGAGCCACTCGACCGCGTTCGCCTCCGCCTGTGCGGCGGTCATCGCCGGGACCTCCGGGGCGGGACCGGTCGCCTCGGGCAGGGTCGTGTCGGCGGACTCGGTGGTCCGTGGACCTTCGGCCATGTCGATCTGGCGCTCCCCGTCGGCCGACTGCTGCAGCGCGGGCAGGCCGACGCCCAGGGCGAGGGCCGCTGCTGCGGCGGCAGCCGCGACGGCGACCGGCAGTCGCCGCGAGCGGGTGCGGCGTGAGGCGGCGCGCCGGCCGTCCAGCTCGATCACGTCGGCGCCGGCTGGATCGTCGCGGTCCCGTTCCGGGCCGCCGACGTCGCCCATGGCGGCCTCGAGGGTGGCCCAGAAGTCGGGCCCGTGGTCGGGGACGTCGAGGCGACGCAGGGCGTCGCCGACGACGGGGTCTCGGTGCTCGCTCATCGGGTCTCCCCCTCGGGATCGAGGACGGATCGCAGGGCGCGGCGCCCGCGGTGCAACCGGCTGGCGACGGTGCCGGCGGGGATGCCGAGCACAACGCCCGCCTCGTCGTAGCTGTGCCCGTCGCGGTCGACGAGCACGAGGGCGGCGGCGGTCTCCGGGTCGAGCGACGCCAGCGCCCGCTGCAGGGTCAGGCGCTCGTCGACGCCGTCCTGGTGCGCGCCCGCCGCGGGGAGGTCGGCGTCGGGCCACGGGTCGGCGGGCCGGCGCCGGCGGATCTGGTCGAGGCAGGTGCGGTACACGATCCGGTGCAGCCAGGTGCTGAACGCGCTCTCGCCCCGGAACCGGTCGAGGTTCCGGTAGGCCTTGAGGTAGGCGTCCTGGAGGGCGTCGTCCATGGCGCCTCGGTCGCGCAGGATCGACCACGCAAGCGCCCGCATCTGGTCGTCGTGGCGACGCAGCAACGTCGTGAACGCGGCCTGGTCGCCGGCGCGGGCGGGGTCGAGGAGGCGCTCGTCCCGTGCGATGCGACGGCGGGGCCGCGCCAGCGGTGGATCGTCGGTCATCTGCATCACCCCCTTCGACGCACGTCGGCACCGGATCCTTCACGACGCCCCCCGCCCCGTGGGGAACGATTCGTCGACGAATCGTCGAGCGCGGTTTCTGCGAGCACGGCTGCCGTGGCGGGGCGTCGGTGCTCGCAGGAGCTCGAGGGCTCCGTTCTGGCGAGTAGCGGCACCCCGCGCAGGCGTCGAGGCTCGCAGAAATCGGCCCGGCTCCCGTCCCACCGATTCGGTACCGAATCGGTCCCCACGCCCCGGACGCGACGAGGGAGGCGCCGGAGCGCCTCCCTCGTGTCGGTTCCCTCCGCCGGCGACGCCGGCGACCCGGCCGCTACAGGCCGATGCGCTGGGCGAGCAGCTCGCGGTGGTAGGTCGGGTCGCCGAAGAGCAGCTCCGACGACTTCGCCCGCTTGAAGTACAGGTGGGCCGGGTGCTCCCAGGTGAAGCCGATGCCGCCGTGGATCTGGATGTTCTCGGCGGCGGCGTGGAAGTACGCCTCGGAGCAGTACGCCTTGGCGAGCGAGGCCACCGAGGGCAGCTCGTCGTTCATCTCGGCGGCGCACCAGGCGGCGTAGTAGGCGGCCGACTTCGCCGACTCGACCTCGAGGAGCATGTCGGCGCACTTGTGCTTGATGGCCTGGAACGAGCCGATGGGCCGGCCGAACTGGACGCGGTCCTTGGCGTACTGCACGGCCATCTCGAGCACGAACTGGGCGCCGCCCACCTGCTCGGCGGCGAGGGCCACGACCACGAGGTCGAGGACCTTCTCGAGCACCTGCCAGCCCTGGCCCTCGGTGCCGAGCAGCGTGGCCGGGGTGTCGGCGAAGGTCAGCTTCGCCTGCTTGCGGGTCTGGTCCATCGTGGACAGGGCCTCGCGGGTGAGACCGGAGGCGTCGGCCTGCACGGTGAACAGCGACGTGCCGCCGTCGGTCTTGGCGGCGACCACGATCAGGTCGGCGGTGTGGCCGTCGAGCACGAACATCTTCTCGCCGGTGATGGCGTAGCCGTCACCCGACTTCGTGGCGGTCGCCTCGATGCCCTGCTCGTCCCAGCGGCCGTTGGCCTCGGTGAGGGCGAGCGTGGCGCGGGTCTCGCCGGAGGCGATGCCGGGGAGGAGCTCCTTCTTGGCGGCGTCGTCGCCGCTCTGGAGGATCGTGTTGGCGGCGAGCACCACGGTGGAGAAGTAGGGGGCGGGCAGCAGGCGGCGGCCCATCTCCTCGAGGACGACGCACAGCTCGACGTAGCTGTAGCCCGAGCCGCCGTACTCCTCGGGGATGATGAGGCTCTGCAGGCCCATCTGCTCGGCCATCTGACCCCAGACCGCGTCGTCGAAGCCCTTCTCGGTCTCCATCAGCTCGCGGACGGTCTCCTCGGACGACTTGTTCTCGAGGAAGGACCGGACGATGTTCCGGAGCTCTTCCTGCTCCTCGGAGAAGGCGAAGTTCATGGTGGTGGTGCTCCCTGGTGGGACGGATCAGACAGCGGCGAAACGTAGGCGCCCCGCCGGCGCCGCTCAACCCAGCGTGTGTACACCGGTGCTACGGTCAGGTCCGTGGAGGTCGTCGGCATCCGGGAGCTGCGCAACGACGTCGCCGCCGTGGTCCGGCGGGCCGCGGCCGGGGAGCGCATCACGATCACCGTCGGCGGCGTCCCCACGGCGCAGCTCGGTCCGCTCACCCCCGTCGCCGGCCCGAGCCTCGACGACCTGGTGGCCGCCGGGCTCGTGGAGCCGCCCCGCAGGCCTGGCCCGCCGGCCCCGCCGACCCCGGTCGACGTGCCCGTCGACGTCCGGATCGACGACGTCCTCGACGACCTGCGCGGCGGATGACGCCGAGCCGATGACCCTCGCCGTCGACACGTCGGCCCTGCTGCGGCGCTACCTGCACGGCCCCGGCCACGGCCTGGTCACCGAGGCGATGGACGACGACCCGACCTGGTGCGCGTCGGCGCTGGCGCGCGCCGAGACCCTCCAGGCGATGCACCACCTCGCCGCGACCCCCGGGCAGCACGACGTGCTGTGGTCGGCGCTGCGCCACGACTGGGAGCGGTTCCACGTCGTCCCGGTCGACGACCGCTGCCTCGCCCGGGCCGTGGAGATCGGCAGCGCGTTCCGCGTCCGCTCGGTCGACGCCGTGCACCTCGCCGCCGCCGACCGCCTGCCGCCCCCGGTCCGGTACCTCACCTTCGACCGCCGCCAGATCCCGGCCGCCGCCGGCCTCGGCTTCGAGGTCCTCGCGCCGCACGAGCCCTGACGGCCCACCCGTAGGCTCGACGCCATGAGCACGCTCCACTGGCAAGACGAGCAGGCCGAGGTCCACAAGGTCGTGGTGGGGCCGATGGACAACAACGTCTTCGTGCTCCGCTGCCGCGAGACCGGCGACGCCCTCCTCGTCGACGCGGCGAACGAGCACGAGCGCCTCCTCGACCTGTGCCGGGCCCTCGACGTGCGGCAGGTCATCGAGACGCACGGCCACTGGGACCACATCCAGGCGGTGCCGGAGCTGCGCGACGCCGGCTACAGCGTCCACGTCACCGCCGAGGACGCCGCGATGCTGCCGAGCTACGACGAGATCCTGGAGGACGAGTCCGTGATCGAGGTCGGACGGCTCCGCCTCCACACCATCCACACCCCGGGCCACACGCCGGGCTCGATGAGCTTCCGGCTGGAGGGCTCACCGCTGCTCTTCTCGGGAGACACCCTGTTCCCGGGCGGCCCGGGCAACACCTCGTTCGAGGGCGGCGACTTCGGGACCATCATCGCCTCGATCGACCGCCGCCTGTTCACGCTCCCCCCGGAGACCCTCGTGCTGCCGGGCCACGGCGACGACACCACGATCGGCACCGAACGCCCCCAGCTCCAGGAGTGGATCGACCGCGGCTGGTGAGCGAGGTGGCCGACGCGCTCCCCTACGACCAGCGCCCGGTGGACGACACGCCGGTGCACACCACCGACCTCCCGCCCACCCCGATCCGCGACCGCAACATCCCGGCCACCGCCTGGGTCGAGGCGCCCGAGGAGCTGCGCACCCTCGGCGACGACCTCCCCGGCGCCCCCGTCGCCGAGTACAAGCGGCGCATCGGGCCGTGGATCCTGTGGCGCGCCGGACCGGCCTCCAAGGGCGACGCTCGGTACTGGGCCGCCCACCAGGACGACCTGCACCGCTCCTACATCTTGCGGTTGTTCCCCGACGGGACGGCGGAGGGCGCCGGACCGAGCGGAACGGTCCACCAGCGCTTCCGCTCCTGGAAGGAAGATCTGCGCGACGAGGCGTAGGATCGAACCGTGCCCCAGGGACCCGAGCTCATCATCATCCTGATCGTGATCCTGCTGCTCTTCGGCGGCGCCAAGCTCCCGAAGCTCGCCCGATCGCTCGGCCAGGCCCAGAACGAGTTCAAGCGCGGCCTCAAGGAGGGTTCGGAGACCGACGCCGAGCAGGACAAGCCCACCGACGTCTGAGCGCCCGCACCCCATTACCACTATCCGCGTAGTGGTAATAGGCTGGGGGCATGGCCGCCGCCCCCCTGTTCGAGATCCACGACCTGCACGCACGCGTGGCCGACGCAGCGGCAGGTGACGCAACCGGCGAGATCCTCAAGGGCATCGACCTCACCGTCCTCCCGGGTGAGGTGCACGCGATCATGGGCCCGAACGGGTCCGGCAAGTCCACGCTGGCGAACACCCTCCTCGGGAACCCCGAGTACGAGGTGACGCAGGGCCGGATCCTCCTGCGGGGCGACGACGTCACCGACTGGGACGTCGACGTGCGCGGCAAGGCCGGCATGTTCCTCGGCTTCCAGTACCCCCAGGCCATCGCCGGGGTGTCGGTCATCAACTTCCTGCGCCAGGCGCTCTCCGCCCGCAAGGGCATCGACCTGTCGGTGCTCGAGCTGCGGCTGGCGATCATGGAGTGGATGGACCGCCTCGACATGGACCCGTCCTTCGCCGACCGGTACCTGAACGAGGGCTTCTCCGGGGGCGAGAAGAAGCGCAACGAGATCCTCCAGATGGCGATCCTCGAGCCCGAGGTCGCGATCCTCGACGAGACCGACTCCGGCCTCGACATCGACGCCCTGCAGGTGGTGGCCAAGGGGGTCCAGGAGGTGCGGGCTGCCCGCCCCGAGCTGGGCGTCGTGCTGATCACCCACTACCAGCGCCTGCTCGACCACCTCACCCCCGACCACGTCCACGTCCTCGTCGACGGGCGCATCGTGGCCTCGGGTGGCATGGAGATCGCCGAGCGGCTGGAGGCCGAGGGCTACGAGTCGTTCCGCACCGCCAGCGGGGTCGACGCGTGAGCGCCGCGCCCACCCTCGACGTCGCCCGGATCCGCAAGGACTTCCCGATCCTGTCGCGCGAGGTCGACGCCGGCCGGTTGGTGTACCTCGACTCGGCCAACACGTCGCAGAAGCCCCAGGCCGTCCTCGACGCGATGGACCGCTACTACGAGCGCTCGAACGCCAACGTCCACCGTGGCACGTACCAGATCGCCATCGAGGCCACCGAGGCCCTCGAAGGCGGCCGGGCCAAGGTCAGCCGCTTCATCGGCGCGCCCTCCGACCGCACGGTCGTCTTCACCAAGAACGCCACCGAGGCCCTGAACCTGGTGGTGCGGGCGTGGGGCGCGAAGCACCTGCGCGAGGGCGACGCCGTCGTGCTCACCGAGATGGAGCACCACGCCAACATCGTCCCGTGGCACCAGCTCCGCGAGGCCATCGGCATCGAGCTGCGCTGGGTCCCGGTCACGCCCGACGGCCAGCTCGACCTCACCGACCTCGACCGCCAGCTCGACGGCGCCAAGGTCTTCTCCTTCACCGCCATGTCGAACGTGCTCGGCACCATCACGCCGGTCGAGCAGCTCGTGGCGCGGGCGCACGACGCCGGCGCGCTCGCCGTGGTCGACGCCAGCCAGCACGTGCCCCACCTCCCCACCGACGTGCAGGCGTGGGGCGCCGACTTCGTCGCCTTCACCGGCCACAAGCTGCTCGGGCCCACCGGCATCGGCGTCCTCTACGGCACCGAGGAGGTGCTCGAGGCCACGCCCCCGTTCCTCGGCGGTGGCGAGATGATCGTGAACGTCACCAAGGAGGGGTTCACGCACACCGAGCTGCCGTGGAAGTTCGAGGCCGGCACCCCGATGATCGCGGAGGCCGTGGGCCTCGGCGCGGCCTGCGACTACCTCGACGCCCTCGGCATGGACGCCGTGCGCCAGCACGAGGTCGAGCTCACCGCGTACACGCTGCGCTCGCTCACCGACCGCTTCGGCGACGACCTCACCATCCACGGCCCGAGCGAGCCGGCGGCGCGCGGCGGCGTCTTCTCCTTCGACTACCGGGGCATCCACCCCCACGACCTCACGCAGGTGTTCGACCAGCACGGCGTGTGCGTGCGGGCCGGGCACCACTGCGCCAAGCCCCTGATGCGGGCGCTCGGCACCAACGCCACCGCACGTGCGTCGCTGTACGTGTACAACGACACCGACGACATCGACGCCCTCGGCGACGCCATGCAGGCCGCCGGCGACTTCTTCGCCTTCTGACACCGCTGGAGCACACCCACGCCATGCCCGGACTGGAAGACCTCTACCGCGAGATCATCCTCGACCACTACCGCTCGCCCCGGAACAAGGGCGAGCTCGAGGTCCCGCCCGCCCATCGCGTCGAGGGTTTCAACCCGCTCTGCGGCGACGAGATCATCGTGTACGTCGACGTCGACGGCGACACCGTCCGCGATATCCGCATCGGCGGCCAGGGCTGCTCCATCAGCCAGTCGTCGGCTTCGATGATGTCGGCGGCCGTGAAGGGCAAGACGCTCGCCGAGGTGCGCGACCTCACCAAGGCGTTCAAGGCGATGATGTCGATCCACGAGCAGAGCCTCGACGGCGAAGGCGAGGGACTCGAGGAGGAGGGCGACTCCGGTCTCGATCCCGACGAGGTGGCCGCGGCGCCCGCCGAGGTGAAGCTGGGCGACCTCGAGGCGCTGCGCGGCGTCGTGAAGTTCCCGGTGCGCATCAAGTGCGCCACGCTCTCCTGGAACACCCTCGCCCAAGGCCTCGAGGAGGCCTCCGGGGCCTGAGCCCAGCTACTCCTGGCGGGTCGGCGGCGCCACCCGCACCTGGCCGCGCTCGCTGCGCTTGACCTCGTAGAGCATCTTGTCGGCGCGGTCGATGAAGTCGGCGGGGCTCTCGCCCTGCTCGGGGATGGCGATGCCCACCGAGAGGCCGGCGCCGAAGTCGGACATCACCGACGCGGCCGCCTCGCACATGCGCCGGCCGATCTCGGCGGCGCCCTCGGCGTCGACGTCCTGCAGGAGGGCGGCGAACTCGTCGCCGCCGATGCGGAACATGCGGTCCTCGCTGCGGAGCACGTCGTGGAGCGCGGTGGCGAGGCTGCGCAGGGCGAGGTCGCCGGTGAGGTGCCCGTGCGTGTCGTTCACCCGCTTGAGCCCGTCGACGTCGGCCATCACGAGCGCCCACCCGCCCCGCCGCCGGGCACCGAGGGTGGACAGGGAGTCCTGGAAGGCGGCGAGGTTCCCGAGACCGGTCAGGGTGTCGACGGTGGCCCGGGTGCGCAGGTCGTCGACGAGCATGACCACGTCGAGGGTGCGACCGAGCTCGCGGGCGAGGAGCTCGAGTGCCTCGCGCCGGTCGAGGTCGAGGTCGACGGGAGCGTGGTCGGCCACGATGACGAGGCCGGAGCCACGCTCCGCGGAGCGCACCGGCAGGGCCATCACCGTCGCCGCGCCGGACTCGAGCAGGGCGGTGATGACCGGCTGGGTCTCGGACGACCCGGCGACCGCGAAGCAGCTGGACGCGGCATGGATGTGCTCGAGGCACTGGAGCAGCTCGCCGGCGCCCAAGCGCCGCAGGTCCGGGGCGAGGGGTCCGAGCACGCCCTTGCAGTCGAGGCCCGTGGTGCCGGGCAGCGCGAACAGCCCGGACGACAGCCCGCTCACCTGGGTGGCGAGGCGCGCCGCGGACGCCTCGAGCTCCAGGACGTCGGTGATCTGCGCGAGCTCGAGCGTGGTGCGGACCAGCTCGTGGGTGATGGTGCGCCGGGCGGGCGGGCCGAGCTCGGCCAAGCGCTCGCCGGCGACCCGCACCAGCCCCCGGAGCTGGTCTTCCTGGCTGGCGGTGACGACGTCGGCGGTGCTGATCACGGCGACGCCGACCACGCGGTCGAGGCCTCCCAAGGATGCCGCGAGCTGGACCTCGTCGCCCGTCTGCCGGCGCTGGAGCGAGCCGCTGCGCAGTGCCAGGCCGAGGAGCCCCTCCTTGGCCGGAACGCCGTCGATCACGTCGGCGTAGCCGTGGTGGGCGGCGCAGCGCAGCAAGCCGCCCCGTTCGTAGTACACCGCGGCGCGCTCGCCGATGCGGCGCAGCTCGCCGACCAGCCGCTCGGCCAGGGCCTGGTGGTCGGGCGCCTCGGCCAGGTTCTCCCGGGCCTCCCGCACGGGGTCGAGCACGAGGGGCGGGCGGCGTCGGCGCGGGCTGGGCGGCGACCAGTCCTCGGTGGGCTGGCCGAAGAGAGGCCCCCGGGCGAGGTGCACGCCGAGTGCGCGCAGCTCGTCGAGCTGGTCGTGGCGCTCGACCCCCTCGGCGATGACGTGGATGTCCTCGTGCTCGGCGAAGGCCACGTAGGCCCGCACCACCGACCGGTTGGTGGGCTCCTGGACCAGGTCGCGCACCAGCGGGGCGTCGAGCTTCACGAAGGTGGGGCGGACCCGGGCGATCATCGACAGGCTCACGCCCGACGTGTTCTCGATCGACAGGTGGATGCCGGCGGTGGCGAGCGCGTCGAGCTCGGGGGCGAGCTCGCCGAGGCGGTCGACCTCGGAGCCGCGCACGTCGACGACGACGCGCGACCCGAGCCGCTCCGCCTCCTCGAGCAGCCGGGGATCGCCGAGCAGCTCGGCGCTGACGTGCACGAAGACCAAGCCGTCGTCGGGCGGTGCCCCCGCCTGGGTGAGGGACTGCAGGACGGACAGCCCGCCGTCAGGAGCGTCGTCCAGCCACCGGTTCGGGCGCGCCTCCCAGCCGATCGGCCGACCGGTGCGGAGGTCGACGATGGGCTGGAAGCGGGGCGTCGGCGGGCGCGAGCCCGCGCC
>DASUEE010000302.1:0-8289 GCA_036275235.1 Acidimicrobiales bacterium
GCCCTCGCCGAGCTGTTCGACCGCGTGCTGCGCGGCGACTTCAAGTCGGTGCCGGTGGAGCGGGCCCGGGTGGTGCTGATCGAGATGGCCGACTCGCTCCTGACCCCCTTCGGCGAGCGGAGCCGCCGGCACGCCCTCGACGCGCTGCGCCGGCGCGGCGTCGAGGTCCGCCTGTCGACGGCGGTCGCCGGCGTCGACGCCACGGGCGTCGAGCTGGCCGGCGGCGAGCGCATCCCTGCGCACACCCTGGTCTGGGCGGCGGGCGTGAAGGCCGCGCCGCTGGCGGCGGTGCTCGACGCCGAGCGCGGGCCGGGCGGGCGCATCGTCGTGGGGCGCGACCTGTCGGTCCCCGGCCACGACGGCATCTGGGTGATAGGCGATCTCGCCCACACGCCGGGCGCCGTCGACGGGGGCGGTGCAGCCCCGCAGCTCGCCCCGGCGGCGATGCAGATGGGCGAGCTGGTCGCGCGGAACATCGGCCACCGGCTCGCCGGCGAGCCCACGGAGGTGTTCCGCTACCGCGACAAGGGAACCATGGCGACCATCGGCCGTCGGGCCGCGGTCGCCGAGCTGCCCCACGTCCCGGCGCTGGTCGGGTCCCTGGCGTGGCTCGCCTGGCTCTTCCTGCACCTCGTGATGCTGATCGGCTTCCGCAATCGGCTGTCGGTGCTGGTGAACTGGGCCTGGAACTACCTCACGTGGGACCGCGGCACGAGGCTCATCTTCGGCCCGGGCTCGTCACGCTGATCCCCAACCGGAGATCCCGTCGATTCGGACCACCGGTGGTCCGACTCGACGAGGTTTCCGCTGGGGTCAGGCTCGGCCGAGGACGCGGTCGACGCGGATCTCGATGACCGCCCGGTCCTCCCGGGCCTTGGGCTCGCGGTAGCGCTGCGCGTACCGGGCCTCGGCGTCGCGGCACGCGGCGGGGTCGGTGGTGCCGCTGGCGACGCCCTCGAGCGCCAGCCACCGGCCGCCGTCGACCTGGCAGACCACGGCGCGGGTCCCGGCGCGGTCGGTGACGTTGCGGTACTTCTTCGACGCGTCCCAGGTGATGACGCGGGCGATGCCGGCCTCGTGGTCCCAGGTGAACCCGACGGCCACGACGTGGGGCGACCCGTCGGGTCGCAGCGTGGTGAGGGTCGCGAGGTGGCGCTCGGCGAGGAAGCCGAGGACGGCGTCGTCGAGCTGGTCGGGGGTCATCGCCATGGCGACAGCCTGCACGACCCCGTCGCTCACTCCACGGCGATCGCCTCGAGGATGTCGAGGCGCGCGGCCCGCCGCGCCGGGCGGATCGACGCCACCACGCCGAGGACGGCGCCGACCACGACCACGGCCCCCAGCTGCGCGCCCGGGACGGCGAAGCGGGTGAGGCCGAAGCCGTCGAGCGATCGCACGAGCGCCCAGCTCACGACGAACCCGACGACGAGGCCCACCGCGGTGCCGACGACGGCGATGAGGACCGCCTCCCAGCGCACGGCCGACCGCAGCTGGGCGCGGGTCATCCCGACGGCTCGGAGCAGGCCGAGCTCACGGGTCCGCTCGTGGATCGAGAGGGACAGCGTGTTGGCGATCCCGATCACGGCGATGACCACCGAGAGCAGCAGCAGGCCGTTCACCAGCGTGAGCACGCTGGTGATCTGGTCGGTGAGGCTGCTGACGAAGCCGTCGCGGTCGAGCACCTCCAGGGCCGGCACGTCGGCGAGGGCGGCCTCCGCCTCGAGCTGCACGGCGGCGAGGTCGGCGGCGTCGTCGACGGTTGCGATCACCTGGAACAGCTGCTGCTCGGTGACCAGCGTCGCCATGTCGGCAGCGTCGACCGCCCAGAACCCGAGCAGGGTGAGGTCGTCGGACAGCGCGACGACCCTGAGCGCCACCGCGTCGCCCGAGGACCCGGCGACCTGCACCGTGTCGCCGATGGCGAGGCCCTCGTCCCCGGCGATCCCGACGTCGACGATGACGCCGCCGGGCCGGAGGTCGCGCACCTCGCCGACGGCCATCCGGGCGTCGAGGGCCTGGTCGAGCGTGTCGGGCTCGACGGACTGGACGAACTGCGTGGAGCGCTCCCCGTCCGGGAACGTCACCTGGGCGGCGGTGAAGCCGACGCGCGACACCGTGTCGACGCCCTCCACCCCGGCGAGCACGTCGGCGACTGCCGGCGGGAAGCCGCCCGGTGGCCCGAAGCCGCTGCTCTCCGTCTGCACGACGAGGTCGCCTCGGAACCCCCGGGCGACCTCGGCCACCACGGACTCGCGAGCCGATGCGCCGAAGATCGTGACGAACCCGATGAGGGCGACGCCGATCAGCAGCGCGGAGGCCGTGGCGGACGTGCGCTTCGGGCTGCGCGCCGCGTTCTCGGTGGCCAGGGCGCCGGTGATGCCGCGCAGCCGGGGGAGCCCCGCACCGAGCACGCGGACGGTGGGCTCGGCGAGCACCGGGCCGATCACGATGGCGCCGACCAGGACCAGCACGGCACCGGTGCCCACCGTCACCAGGGAGGGCTCCTCGACGCGCCAGGCCGCCGACAGGGACCACGCCCCCGCCGCCAGGAGCACCGCCCCGGCGACCTTCCGGAGCCGTGACGCGCCCGACCGGTCGACCGCGACGTCGCGCAGGGCGGCGAGCGGCGGGACCCGGGTGGCCTGCACCGCCGGCACGATCGAGGCGGCCACGGTGATCCCGGCGCCCAGCACCAGGGCGGTCGCCACGGTGGAGGGCCGCACGACCAGGCCGGCGCTCGGGAGGTCGGCGCCGGTCGACTCGAGCAGCGCGGTGACGCCGAGGGCGAGGCCGATGCCACCGGCGAGGCCCAGGACCGCCGCCACGAGGCCGATGACCACCGCCTCCAGCAGGACCGAGCCCAGCACCTGGCGCCGGCTCGCGCCGACCGCCCGCAGCAGGGCCAGCTCCCGGGTGCGCTGCGCCACCAGGATCGAGAACGTGTTGGCGATGATGAACGCGCCCACCAGCAGCGCGATGCCGCCGAACACGCCGAGGAGCTGGCGGAAGAAGCCGAACCCCTCCTGCATCTGCGCCGCGTCCTCGCCCCCGGCCTCCTCGCCGGTGAGCGCCCGGGCGGTGGGCGGCAGCACCCGTCCGACCCGCGTCGCCAGGGTCGCCTGGTCGATGCCCGCCTCGGCCGCCACCACGACCTCCTGCGTCCGGCCTTCGAGGCCGGCGATCCGCTGTACCTCGGCGAAGGTGAGGTCCGCCGACACCGCCCCGGCCGCCGACTCGGCCGTGCCGAAGCGCAGGGTGCCGACCAGGGTGTAGGTCCGCTCACCCAGCTGGGACACGATGCGCACCGGATCGCCGAGCGAGAAGCCGGCGTCGTCGGCCGCCGCCACGTTGATCGCCACCTCGTCATCGGCCTGCGGCGAGCGGCCCTCGGCCAGCTCGTAGGGGTTGAGGCCCTCGTCCTCGACCCAGCTCTCGAGGAGCGTCGGCGGGCCCGCGGAGGCGCCGAGCGGTTCGCCGTCCGGGTCGAGCACGCGGTTCAGCGACCCCGCGCCCACGATCTGGATGAACGGCTCGGCGGCCGCCACGCCGTCGACGCCGCGGATCGCTCCGACGACGGACTCGTCGAGCAGCTCGCGCACGGGCGGGCCGGCGAAGCCGCCGTCGAACACCTCGACGCCCTCGACCCGCACGTCGATCTGCTCGTTGACGTCGGCGAAGAGGTCGTCGAAGACCTGGTCGATCGTGTCGGCGAACACGAACGTGCCGGTCATGAAGGCCACGCCGAGCACGACGGCCAGGACGGTGGACACGAGCCGGCGCTTGTGCTCCCAGAGCGAGCGGAGCGTGACCCGCAGCACGGCGGGAGCGTACGGCCCGGGAACCCCTCAGCCCGGACGGAGATCGCCCGTAGGATGACGGCCGTGACCTGCCCACACTGCGGCGCGGAGGTGGCGCTCGACGCGCGCTTCTGCTCCTCGTGCGGGCACGAGCTGGTGGTCGTGGGGGACCAGCGCCGCATCGCCACCGTGCTCTTCGCCGATCTCGTCGGCTTCACCGCGCTGGCCGAGACCCTCGATCCCGAGCAGGTCAAGGCTCTCGTCGACCGCTGCTTCGCCCGCCTCGCCGACGACATCGAGGCGTTCGGCGGCCGGGTCGACAAGGTCGTCGGCGACGGGATCGTCGCCCTCTTCGGCGCCCCCGTCGCCCACGAGGACGACGCCGAGCGCGCCGTGCGGGCCGGCCTGCGCATGCAGGAGACGATCGCCGGCATGGCCGCCGAGGTCGGCCACGGCGTGCAGATGCGGGTCGGCGTGAACACCGGCGAGGTGCTGGTGGGCGCCGTGCGGGCCGGCCGGGAGTACACCGCGATGGGCGACGTCGTGAACACGGCGAGCCGCCTCCAGGAGGCCGCCGAGCCCGGCACCGTCCTGGTCGGCCCCGAGACCCGCCTCGTGACGCGCGACGCCTTCGAGTGGGCCGAGATCGATCCCGTGGTGGCGAAGGGCAAGCGCCTCCCCGTCGAGGCCTCGGTCGCCGTGCGGGCCATCGCCCCGCCGGGCCAGCGGCTGCGCCGGGCCCGGGCCCCCATGGTGGGGCGCGACACCGAAGTGGCCCTCCTCGACGGCGTCACCGCCACCGCGATCGGGCGCAGCCGGGCCGCCCTGCTGGTCGTGTACGGCGAGGCCGGCATGGGGAAGTCCCGGTTGGCGAGCGAGACCGCCGACCACGCCCGCTGCCAGCTCGACGCGCTCGTCCTCGAGGGACGCTGCGTGCCCTACGGCGAGGCGAACGTGTGGTGGCCCGTCGCCGAGGCCATCCGCAACGCGGCCGGCCTCACGCTGGAGTCCACCCCGGAGGAGACCGACCGCGCCCTGCGGGAGGCGGCCACGAGCGCGCTGCTCGATTCCGGTCGCCTCGACGAGCTCGACCGCACCGTCGCCGGGCTGCACCACCTGCTCGGCCACGACGGCACGCTGCGCGGCATCGACGCCGCCCGGGCTCGCGAGGAGGCGATCCGCTCCGTGGTCGCCCTGGCCGAGGGCTACACCCAGAAGCGCCCGGTCTTCGTCGTGCTCTCCGACCTGCACTGGGCGGACCAGGAGGTCCTGAACCTCGTCGACACGCTGCTCACCCGGCTGGCCCGGCGCCCGTTCGTGCTGCTCGGCACGGCCCGCCGTGGCCTCCGCGACCGGTGGACGCCGTCGCCGGCGGCCGCGAACTCGATCGTGCTCCACCTCGACCCGCTCGACGACGAGGCCAGCCACCGGCTCCTCGAGCACCTCACGCAGGGGGCCATGCACCCGTCGATGGCGGCGATGCTCGTCGAGCGCGCGGCCGGCAACCCCTTCTACCTCGAGGAGCTGGTCTCCCTCGTCACCGAGGCCGGCGTCCGCACGATGGAGGGCCTGCTGTCGTCGAACGAGGGCGAGCTGCCGTCGACGCTGCGCGGCCTGGTCGCCGCCCGGCTCGACGCCCTGAGCCCCGGTGACCGCCAGATCCTCGACGACGCCGCGGTGCTCGGGCGGCGGAACAAGATCGACGCCCTGGTCACGATGGCCTCGGTGAAGCGCGGCGTCGACCCGGAGGTCTCCCGCGCGCACCTCGAGAGCCTGGCGGCGCGCGAGTTCCTCGTCTTCGACGGCGACCTCTACACGTTCCGCTCCGAGGTGATCCGCGAGGTCGCCTACAGCACCCTGACCAAGGCCGACCGGGCTCGGTCGCACGCCGGGATCGCCCGCTGGATCGAGGAGCACGACGACCTCGACCGAGCCGAGCACCTCGTCGACCAGGTGGCCAACCACTGGGCGGCCGCCGCCGAGCTCGTGTCGGAGATCGGCGCGGTGTCCCACGTCCCCGACGACGTGCGCGAGCGCGCCATCGGCTGGCTGCACCGGGCATCCCTGCGCGCCGCTGCCGACGTCCATCCGTCCGCCGTCGAGACGCTGACGACGCGTGCGCTCGGGCTCATGGACGACCGCCACCCCGACCGCGCCGAGCTGCTCCGGCTCCGCGCCCGCTCCCGGGTCGACCGCTACGAGCTCGATGCCGCGCTCGAGGACCTCCGCCAGGCCGAGGACCTCACCCGCGCCCACGGCGACGACCGGGCGCTCGGCGAGGTGCTGCTCGTGCGGGCCGACGCCCAGCACCACCGGGGCGCCTTCGTGGACGCGCTCGGCACGCTCGCCGAGGCGAAGGACCGCTTCGCGCGCGCCGGTCACGCCGCCGGGTGCGCGGAGTCGGAGCGCCTCCGGGGCATGGTGCACCTCTTCGGCGGCGACTTCGCCGCGGCCGACGAGTCGCTCCGCGAGGCCCTCTCCCTGTTCGAGCACGTGGACGACCGCCGCGGCGTGGCGTGGGCGCTGCAGAACCTGTCGTGGTCGGCGTACATGGCCGGGCGCATCGACGAGGCCGAGCAGCGAGTCACCGCCTCCATGGCGACGTTCGAGGAGATCGGTGACCCCGGAGGCATCACGTGGTCGCGGGGGCTGCTGGCGTGGGTCCGCTTCCACCAGGGCCGCAACGAGGAGGCGCTGGCGCTGGCCACGGAGGTCGGCGAGGACGCCCGCGAGCGTGGCGAGCGCTGGGGCGAGGCGATGATGTGCGTGCTGCTGTCGTCGATCTCGCTGTGGTCGGGCCGCACCGACGACGCCGTCGACGCGGCACGCCACGCGGTCGAGCTGTTCGAGCAGATCGACGACCACATCGGCGAGCTCCAGGCGCGCTGCGGGCTGGGGCGGGCCCTGTTGATGTCGGGCGACGTCGCGGCGGGCGTCGCCGAGCTCGAGGACGCCACGCCTCGCGAAGCCGAGGGCGAGGGCGACGGCGTCGAGCAGGCGTGGATGGCCCGCATCGCCACGCTCGCCTCGGCGGTGCAGCTGGGCGACGTCGACCTCGGGATCCGGGCCACCGCCGGTGCGGTGGGTCTCGGCGACGGCGACACCGTGGGCGTCGGCGATCGCGCGGCGGCGCTCGCGCTCCACCACCTGCAGCGGGGCGACCTCGCCGCCGCCACGCAGGTGCTCGCCACCGCCGAGCCCGGAGGCTACGTGGCGAGCGCCCGGGCCCTGGTCGCAGCGGTCGCCGGCGACCTCGAGGCCACGCTCGCTGCGGTCGAGGACCTGCGTCGTCGCCCCCACACGTACCTCGACGAGGCCTACGCCGGCTTCGGCCAGGCGCTCGCGCTGGTGCGCGCCGGCCGCACCCTCGAGGCGCGCTCCGTGTCCACCGGCGTGATCGCCGACGTCGACGCCACCTCCGACCGGCTGAGCCAGGCGATCGCCCGCCTCGTCGACGCCCACGTGGCCGAGCGGGGAGAGCGAGACGACGCGGCCACCGTGCGGGCCGTCGCCGAGAGCCGGCTCGCCGACCTCGGGGTCGCCGCCGACGGGTGGCGCCACCTGCTGCGGGACGCCGTGGGCGTCCCGTCGTCCGACCGCCGGCTCTGAGCGGCGCCGCGCGGTGGCGGATGTCACGTGGTCGATCAAGCAGGTGCTTGATAGAGTTAGCACCCGTCCCCTGAACGCCACACCACGGAGCCTCCATGAGCACCCCCCTGCTGACCACCGTCACCGAGTACGAGGAGAAGGCCCTCGAGCTCATCGTCAAGCTGCAGGACGAAGTCCTCGGCTACGTCAAGCAGGCGGTCGAGCTGATCGACCAGCGCCTCCCGGAGATCGAGCTCCCCGAGGTCCCCGGCCTCGACCAGGTCCCCACCCTCGAGGAGCTGGTGAACACGCAGTTCGCCTTCTCGAAGAAGGTGCTGACCTCGCAGGAGAAGTTCGCCAAGAACGTCGTGAAGGCGGTCAAGCCGCTGACCCGCGACGCCAAGCCGAAGGCCAAGGCCAAGGCCACGGCGACCAAGGCCGCCTGATCCCCACCACAGGCTGACGCGAAGGAGGACGGCGCCTCGGCGCCGTCCTCTTCGCGTCCGGGCTCAGCTCGCGGCCGGACCGCCCTGGGCGACGTTCTGCGCGAGGTAGCTGCGGTAGACGGCGAGCATCGCCGACTTCTGGTCGTCGCTGATGCGGGTGTCGGCCCGGATCGCGTCCTCGACGCTGGGTCCGCCGGCCGCCTCGCCCTCGGACGACTCGAGCAGCCCGGCCTGCACCAGCAGTGACTCGGCGGAGACGTTGAGGGCGGCGGCGATCGCCTTGAGCACCCGGACCGAGGGCGTGTGCAGGCCACGCTCGATCTGGCTGAGGTACGGGTTCGAGACGTTCGCCCGGTCGGCGAGGTCGCGCAGCGAGTACTGGGCCTGCTTGCGGCGCTCGCGGATGAACCCGCCGAGCGACTCGAGCTGCTTGCGGGCGGCGTCGTCGAGGTCCATCG
>DASUEE010000303.1:0-2796 GCA_036275235.1 Acidimicrobiales bacterium
GCGGCGAAGAGGAACGGCGTCCGCGGGCCCAACCCGTCGCTCAGCGCGCCGCCCACCAGGGCACCCACGGTCGCCGACGCCCACAGCACCGAGCGGATGGCGCCCTGGGCGCGACCGAGCAGCCGGCCGGGCACGCTGCGCTGGCGCGTCGTGACCACGATGACCCGTCCGACCACGATGCCCGAGAACGACAGCGCGAACCCGGCGGCGACGACGGGCAGGGACGGGACGGCCATCAGCAGGTAGGCGGCGAGCGTGGTGAGGAGCGCACCCACCAGCGCCGGGAACGAGCCGTGCCGGCGGACGAGCCCCTTCACGGACCGGGCACCGGCCACGCCCCCGAGGGCCCCGATGCTGAGGAAGACGCCGTAGCCGGTGGCCGACAGGCCGAGGTCGTCGGTGAGGTAGGCGACGATCGGGGCGATGGCGGCGATGCTCGCCAGCTGCAACAGGACCACGAGGGCGCCGGTGGTGCGCAGCACCGGGTTGGTCCACGAGATGCGCACGCCCTCGCGCAGGTCGTCGAGCCAGCGGGTGGTGGACGGCTCGGAGGCGTGGGATTCCTCGACCTCGATGCTGCGCACGAGGGCGCCCGCGGCCAGGAACGAGGCGGCGTCGACCACGAAGGGGGCACCGGCGGCGAGCGCGCTGAGCGTGCCGCCCACCGGCGGGCCGACCAGGTCGTTGGCCACCAGCTCGGCGGTCTCGAGCTCGCCGTTGGCCTCCTCGAGGCGCTCGGTGTCGACGAGGTCGGGCAGCAGGGCCGGGCTGGCCGAGTCGGCCACCGCCTCGCCGCAGCCGAGCAGGAAGGCGGCCCCGACCAGCACCCCGACGCTGTGGCGGTCGGCGAGCACCACCGCTGCGAGCGCGGCCATCACCACGAACCGGAACAGGTGGGCGCTCACGATCAGGGGCACGCGCCGGCGACGGTCGGCGACGGTGCCCGCCGGCAGGCCGAGGACGGCGAAGGGGATGGTGCCCGCCGCCGCCACGACCGCGACGGTGGTGGCCGAGCGGTCGACCCCGAAGGCCACCAGCGGGAGCGCTGCGTTGCGGACGCCGTCACCGAAGTTCGACGCCCACGCCGCTGCGCGCAGCCGTTGGTAGGGCGCCGGCAGCTTCGGGTCGATCCGCAGGTGCGCACCCATTCCGGACGATTCTGCCGCACCGGGCGTGCCGTCCGGCACACCCACGCGGGTGGGTTTGCCAGTCGCCCCGGTGAGGCGAGACACTGGCGAGAGATCGCCGAGCATGCCCTCCGGAGGAGCTCCATGACCACCGTCACCGTCGCCGGCCAGGAGGTCCACGTCATCGACCGTGGCAGCGGCGAACCGGTGGTGTTCCTGCACGCGTACCCCTTCAACGCCGCGATGTGGGAGTACCAGTACGCGGCGCTGGAGGGCAGCCGGCGGGTGATCGGCATCGACCTCCCCGGCTTCGGGAGCAGCCCCGCGATGGCGGACCCGAAGGCGGCCACCATGGACTCGTGGGCCGACCTGGTCGCCGGTGTCCTCGACGAGCTCGGCCTCGAGCAGCCGGTGATCGTGGCGGCCTCGATGGGCGGCTACCTGACCTTCGAGCTCGTCCGCCGGCACCTCGACAAGCTCGGTCCCCTCGTGCTGGTCGCCACCCGGGCGAAGTCCGACGACGTCGACACCTGGGAGAAGCGCACCCAGCAGCAGCAGGCGCTCGAGGGCGGTGAGGACCTCGCCACCATGGCCAAGGGCATGGTCGAGGGCCTCCTGTCGCAGGCATCGCTCGACCGCCCCGAGCTGGTCGAGTACGTGCTCGCCCTCATGCAGCACAACCTCCCCGAGGGCTGGATCGCCGCGCTGGAGGCGATGAAGAAGCGCCCCGACGCGATGGGTGCCCTGCGCGGCATGCCCCGCAAGACCCTGGTCGTGGCCGGTGAGCTCGATCGCGTCACCCCGCTGTCGGAGTCCACGCTGATCACCCGCCTGGTCGCCGACGGCGAGCTGGTCGTGGTGAGGGACAGCTCGCACCTGCCGAACCTCGAGAACCCGGTCGAGTTCAACGAGGTCCTCGTGCGCTTCCTCGACTCGCTCCGCAGCGCCGACGCCGACGCCACCGCCGACGAGGCCTCAGCCGAGTCGTAGCTCGCGGTAGCGGCGCAGCAGCGCCGTCGTGGAGGAGTCGTGGTCGCCTTCGGTGCCGTCGGCGATCTCCCCGGCGATCGTGGTGGCCAGCTCCTTGCCGAGCTCGACGCCCCACTGGTCGAAGCTGTTGATCCCCCAGACGAACCCCTGGGCGGCGACCTTGTGCTCGTAGAGCGCGACCAGCTGCCCGAGGACGGAGGGCGTCAGGCGCGGCGCCAGGATCGTGGTGGTGGGCACGTTGCCCGGGAAGGTGCGGTGCGGCACGAGCTCCCGTGAGACGCCGGCCTCCGCGGCCTCCTCGGCCGTGCGGCCGAACGCCAGCGCCTCGGCCTGGGCGAGCAGGTTGGCGGTGAGCAGGTCCTGGTGGCCGGAGTCGACCGACTCCTCGGTTGCCCGCCCGAACCCGATGAGGTCACAGGGCACGAGGGTCGTGCCCTGGTGGAGGAGCTGGTAGAAGGCGTGCTGGCCGTTGGTGCCGGGCTCGCCCCACACGATGGCGCCCGTGTCGTGGTCGACCTCGGTGCCGTCGAGCGTCACCCGCTTCCCGTTCGACTCCATCTCGAGCTGCTGCAGGTACGCCGGGAACCGGGCGAGGACGTCGCTGTAGGGGAGCACGGCCTGCGTGGCGGCCCCGAAGAAGTTGCGGTACCAGATGCCGAGCAGCGCCAGCAGCACGGGG
>DASUEE010000304.1:0-7392 GCA_036275235.1 Acidimicrobiales bacterium
GGATGCTGGCGGCGAACTCGAAGATGGCGTCGAACATGCAGGCGTCCTAGGGGAGCGTCGGGTGCGGGGAGGCGGGCTCGGAGGCACCGGGGACCGGGTCGTAGCCGTGGCCGCCCCAGGGCGCGCAGCGCACGATGCGGCGCACGGCGAGCCAGCTGCCCCGGGCGGCGCCGTGGTGGGCGAGGGCCTCGCGGGCGTAGGTGGAGCAGGAGGGCACGTAGCGACAGGGGGAGGGGCGACCGGCGGCCAGCACCTGGTAGAGCCGGACCAGGGCGTCGAGGGCCCGGGCGATCACGATCGACCCCGTCGCGGTCGGTCCTCGGCAGCGGCGAGGGCGGCGAGCAGGTGACGTCGCAGGTCGGCGGGGGAGAGCTCGATCGCCCCGGCGCCGACGCCCACCAGGTACAGGCCCGGGGTCAGGCCCTCGTCGGGGCCGAGGTCGGCGATCATCGCGCGCAGACGCCGGCGGATCCGGTTGCGGACGACCGCCGTGCCCACCGCACGCGGCACGGCGTAGGCGACGTGGGGCTGCTCGACGCGGCGATCCGGAGACGGTCGAGCCCGCGTGACCCGCAGGGGACCGGACCGCCCGCGAGCGCGCGACCGCGACAGGGCGGCGAAGTCGTCACGTCGTCGGACCGGAGCGGGCACACTGCAGCAGCCCGCGGCTAGGCAGACAGGCGGGCGCGGCCCTTCTGGCGGCGGCTGCGGAGCACGGCCCGGCCGGCGCGGGTCTGCATCCGGTGCCGGAACCCGTGTCGGCGGGCCCGCCGCTGCTTCTTGGGCTGGTAGGTGCGCTTCATCGCAAGTCTCCTCCTCGAGCTGGACCACCGGTGGCGAAGGCCGCCACGGGAGGCGGATCCGATCGTCGAGGCACCGGCGGCGGGCGCGACGGGGCGCGCCAGACCGACCGGCCACGCTACCGGTGCTCGCCCTCGCACGGCAAAGCCCTACGCACGGCGTCGGCCGGCGACCACGCAGCGCAAACCTCGGATCACCCCTTGCACCGGCCGTTCACCGTGCTGCTACGTTGCCTCGCCGGCGGGAGAGACCAGTCCCGGGCCCTGGCCACGGGCCGTGCGTCGAGTCCCGTCTTCGCTGCGCCGGTGTCGGCCCGGGTCCGCCCGGTCCGCCCGTCGTCGTCTTTTCCACATCATGTGGATCCAGTTGTGGATTGTCGAGGATCGGACTCGGGAGGCGGTTCGGCAATGAACGACGCCGAAGCCGTCTGGCGTGGCTGTGCCGCCCTCCTGCGCGAGCAGGTCTCCGGGGTCGTGTGGAGCTCCTCGTTCCAGAACGTCGAGCCCCTGGGCTACGACGGCACCACCCTCACCCTGGGCTTCCCGTCCTCCGTGGTGCGCGACCGCGTCCAGGAGCGGTACCTGGCGCTGCTCCGGGCGAACCTGGTCGAGATGGGGCTCTTCGACGTCTCCGTCGCGCTCGAGGCCCGCCCCGCCGCGCCCCAGGAGCTGCCCCTCTTCGACGAGCTCGCCGACATCCGCGCCGGTGAGGGCCCCCGGTCCGACGGCCACGGCGCCGGCCAGCCGGCGCCGTCGTTCGGCAGCGCGTCCCTCGGTGGGGTCGCCGGTGGCTCGGGCGAGCGCTCGACGCTGAACGACAAGTACACCTTCGACGCCTTCGTCACCGGAAACTCCAACCGCTTCGCCCACGCCGCCTCCCTGCGGGTGGCCGAGACGCCGGCGCGCTCGTACAACCCGCTGTTCATCTACGGCGACGCCGGCCTGGGCAAGACCCACCTGCTCCAGGCCATCGGCAACTACGTCCTCGAGAACTACCCCACCTACCGGGTCCGCTACGTCACCTCCGAGCAGTTCCTCTCCGAGTTCGTCGACTCCATCCGGACCGGCACCAACGAGGCGTTCAAGCGGCGCTTCCGCGACATCGACGTGCTGCTCGTCGACGACATCCAGTTCTTCGAAGGGAAGAAGGAGACCCAGGAGGAGTTCTTCCACACCTTCAACCACCTCCACCAGTCGAACCGCCAGATCGTCCTCAGCTCCGACCGGCCGCCCGACGCCATCCCCACGCTCGAGGACCGGCTAAGGACGCGCTTCGTGATGGGGCTGCTCACCGACATCCAGCCGCCCGACGTCGAGACCCGCCTGGCCATCCTGCGCAAGAAGGCCGAGGACGAGGTCTCCCCGGTGCCCGACGCCGTGCTGGCGTTCATCGCCGAGAACATCAACGACAACAACATCCGGGCCCTCGAGGGCGCCCTCACCCGGCTCACCGCCTGGGCGTCGCTCAACCGCGAGGAGCTCACCACCGAGCGGGCCGCCGAGATCCTCGCCGACCTGGTCGCCGAGCGCGAGGCGCGCCCGATCACGCCCGAGACGATCCTGGCCACCACGGCGGAGTACTTCGGCTACACGGTCGAGGAGCTCATCGGCCGGTCGCGCACCCGCCCGCTCACCACGGCGCGCCACGTCGGCATGTATCTGTTCCGGGAGCTCACCGACCTGAGCTTCCCGAACATCGCCAAGGAGTTCGGCGGCCGGGACCACACCACGGTCATCCACGCCGTCGACCGCATCAAGACCCAGATGAAGGAGCGCCGGCAGGTGTTCCAGCAGGTCCAGGAGCTCATCCAGCGCCTGAAGGCCGAGGGATGACCCCCACCCGCCCTGTGGACGACCTGTGGATGCCGCCCGCTCCCGGATGGGGACCCGATGTGCACCGGGTGGCCGGGGTGGGGACAGCGTGTGGCCGTCGGGTGTCGGTCCGGGGTCGGAGCGCGCGACCTGGGGACGCACCCGGGACGACGATCACCCCGCTGAGCAGGCCCGATGCGGCATCATCCACAATCCACACCCCCCACCACCCACGCTGGTCCGAACACCTGCACGACCCTGGGAAGACGGACGACCGGCCCCGCCGGCCCACCCGTGAACGAGGAGCCCTCCAGTCATGAAGCTGCGCTGTGAACGAGACGTGCTCGCCGAGGCCCTGGCCACGGCCGGACGGGCCGTCGCCAGCCGGGGGGCGCTCCCCGTGCTCTCCGGCGTCCGCCTCGAGCTGGCGGGGGACCGCCTGACCGTCACCGGCTCCGACCTGGAGCTGACGATCACCGTCGAGCTCACCGTGGCCGGGCTCGCCGACGGCGTGGCCGTCGTCCCGAGCCGGCTGGTGAACGACATCGTCAAGGCGCTGGAGCCCGGTGCGGTGGAGCTGGAGACGGGCGACGACGAGGCCCGCATCGCCTCGGGGCGCTCCGAGTTCTCGCTGCGCACGCTGCCGGCCGACGAGTTCCCCCGGGTCGCCACCGTCGAGGGCGACGAGGTCCGGTTCGAGGCCGACGCCCTCGTGGGCGCCCTGCGCCAGGTCCTGCCCGCGGCCAGCGGCGACGACAACCGCCCGATCCTCACCGGCGTGCTCCTCGCCGCCGAGGAGCGCGGGCTCCGCCTGGTGGCCACCGACAGCTACCGCCTCGCCGTGCGAGACCTGCCCGGCGTGAGCGTGCTGTCGTCCGGCGGCCACGTGCTGGTCCCGTCCCGGGCGCTGGCCGAGCTGAGTCGGTCCCTGGGCGACGGCGGCGAGCTGACCCTGCGCCTCGGCGAGCGCGACGCCAGCTTCGCCTCGCGCAGCGACACCGGTGGGATCGTCCTCACCACCCGCCTCATCGAGGGCGACTACCCGAACTACCAGGGGCTCATCCCGCAGAACCAGCCGAACCGGCTCACCGTGGCCCGCGAGCCGCTGATGGAAGCCCTGCGACGGGTGAAGCTGCTCGCCCGCGACGCCACCCCGGTGCGCCTGCTGATGTCGGCCGACGGCCTCGAGCTCAAGGCGGTCACCCAGGACGTGGGCGAGGGCTCCGAGAGCCTCGATGCCGCCTACGAGGGCGAGGAGCTCACGGTGGCGTTCAACCCGGACTACCTGCTCGCCGGGGTGGAGGCCGCCTCGGGCGAGGAGATCACGCTGTCCACGATGGACTCGCTCAAGCCGGCGGTGGTCCGCACCCCCGCCTCGGACGACTACCTGTACCTGCTCATGCCGGTTCGGGTGCAATAGGACCCTGGCCCTCCACCTGCGTCGCCTCTGGCTCACCGACTACCGCAGCTACGGGTCCGCCGACGTCACCCTGCCGGCCGGCACCACCGCCATCGTCGGCCGCAACGGCCAGGGGAAGACCAACCTGCTCGAGGCGGTCGCCCACCTCGCCGGCACCTCCCTGCGTGGAGCGACCACCGAGGCGATGGTCCGGGTCGGGGCCGAACGGGCGGTGGTGCGGGCCGAGGCCACCCGCGGCGCTCGCGAGCTGCTGCTCGAAGCCGAGCTCGCGGTGCGAGGTCGCAGCCGCATGCAGCTGAACCGCCAGCCGGTGAAGCGCCGGCGGGACCTGCTCGATGCCCTCGCCGTGAGCGTGTTCAGCCCGGACGACCTGGTGCTCGTCAAGGGCGGACCGGGGGAGCGGCGCCGGTGGCTCGACGACGCCGCGGTCGCCCTGGACCACCAGACCGAGGTCGTGCGCAGCGACGTCGAGCGGATCCTCAAGCAGCGGGGCGCCCTGCTCAAGCAGGCCCGTGGCCGTCTCGACGAGGCCGCCGCCCTCACCCTCGACGTGTGGGACGACCGCCTCACCCGGGCGGGGGAGGCCCTCGCGGCCCGGCGGGCGGCGGCGCTCGCCGACCTCGTCCCGCGCCTCACCCAGGCCTACCGGGACCTGGCCGGCCGACCGCTGCCGGTCGACGCCCGCTACGACGCGCCCTGGCGGGCCGAGGGGCTCGCCGCCGCCCTCGCCGGCGCTCGCGACCAGGACCTGCGGCGCGGCGTCACCACCGTGGGCCCGCACCGCGACGAGGTGGTGCTCGCCCTCGACGGCCTGCCGGCGCGCACCCACGCCAGCCAGGGCGAGCAGCGCTCGCTCGCCCTCGCCCTGCGCCTGGCCGTGCACCGGGCGGTCACGGAGGTCACCGGGGAGAGCCCGGTCCTCCTGCTCGACGACGTCCTGTCCGAGCTCGACGACGACCGCACGGAGGCCCTCCTCGCCCACCTCCCGCCCGGGCAGACGCTGCTGACCACCGCCGGCCCCCTCCCGCGCCAGACCGAGCCCGAGCTGGTGCTGCGGGTCGCCGACGGCGTCGTGGCCCCAGCGGTGCCGTCGTGAGCGGCTCCGGGGACCGGCCCGACGACCTCGAGCCCGACGAGCTCGAGATCGCCCTCGGGGCTGCGCCCCCCAGCGAGCTGGCCGGGCTGCTCGACCGCGTCGTCCGGGGGATGGGAGCGCCGGGCACCGACGCCGTCGAGCTCGTGTTCGGTCGCTGGGGCGAGGTCGTCGGCGGCGTGCTGGCGAGCCGGACGCGCCCCGTGGCGCTGGAGCAGGCGACCCTGGTCCTCGAGGCCGACGACCCGGCCGTCGTCAGCCACGTGCGGTGGCTCGAGCAGGACCTCCTCGCCCGCCTCGACGAGCTGCTGGGCGCGGGGCGGGTGCGGGCCGTGGAGGTCCGGGTCGCCCGGCCCGGACGGCGCCGGCGCGACCCCGGGAACCCGGGGATGTCGGGGGGCCGCTGGTAGGATCACACGGTTGTGATCCGCCATCCGAGGAGCACGTGTGGCTGCTGAGACGACCACGTACGGCGCCAACAACATGCGGGTCCTCGAGGGCCTGGAAGCGGTCCGGAAGCGGCCCGGCATGTACATCGGCTCCACCGGGCCGAACGGCCTCCACCACTGCGTGTGGGAGGTCGTCGACAACTCGGTCGACGAGGCGATGGCCGGCTACTGCACCCGGATCGACATCACGCTGCTGCCCGACGGCGGCTGCCGCGTGGTCGACGACGGCCGTGGCATCCCCACCGACATGAACAAGCAGCAGGGCATGACAGGCGTGGAGATCGCCCTCACCAAGCTGCACGGCGGCGGCAAGTTCGACGGCGAGGGCTACAAGGTGTCCGGCGGCCTGCACGGCGTGGGCGTGTCCGTGGTGAACGCCCTGTCGAGACGGGTCATCGTCGAGGTCGACCGCGACGGCAAGCACCACGTGATGGAGTTCGCCGACGGAGGCAAGCCGCAGGGGAAGCTCGAGGTCACCGGCGACGCCCCGCGGGGCCGCACGGGCACCTCGGTCACGTTCTGGCCCGACGGCACCATCTTCGAGACCACCGAGTTCGTGTCCCGCACGATCCTCGAGCGCATCCAGATGATGGCCTTCCTCAACAAGGGCCTCGAGATCCGCTTCCAGGACCAGCGCGAGGGTCACGACAACGAGCGGGTCACCTACAAGTACAGCGGCGGCATCATCGACTTCGTCCGCCACATCAACAAGACCAAGGAAGCCCTCTGGTCCAAGGTCGGGTACTTCGAGGGGTCCGACGACACGTCCGAGGTCGAGGTCGCGTTCCAGTGGAACACGGGCTACAACCGCGACGGCATCCACTCCTTCGCCAACGGCATCTCCACCAACGAGGGCGGCACCCACGAGGAGGGCTTCAAGACCGCCCTCACCCGGGTCGTGAACAACTACGCCAAGGACAACCGGCCGGGCAACGTCAAGGACCTCGTGCTCACCGGCGACGACGTCCGGGAGGGCCTCACCGCTGTCGTGTCCGTGCGCCTGCAGGAGCCCCAGTTCGAGGGCCAGACCAAGGCGAAGCTCGGCAACACGGCGATGCGCTCGCTCGTGACCAAGGTGACCAACGAGTACCTGGCCCAGTGGTTCGAGGAGAACCCCACCGAGGCCAACAAGATCGTCAAGAAGGCGTACTCGGCGGCCCAGGCGCGGGAGGCGGCCAAGAACGCCCGCAACGCGATCCGCTCGAAGACCCTCCTCGACGGCGCCGGCATGCCGGACAAGCTGAAGGACTGCTCGGCCAAGGACCGCGGCGAGCGAGAGCTGTTCATCGTCGAGGGCGACTCCGCCGGCGGCTCGGCCGTCTCGGCCCGCGACCCGCGCACCCAGGCGATCCTCCCCATCCGCGGCAAGATCCTCAACGTCGAGCGGGCCCGCATCGACAAGATGCTGAAGAACACCGAGATCCAGGCATTGATCTCGGCCATCGGCGCCGGGGTGGGCGAGGAGTTCGACGTCGAGAAGCGGCGCTACGACAAGGTCATCGCCATGTGTGACGCCGACGTCGACGGGTCCCACATCCGCACGCTGCTGCTGACCTTCTTCTTCCGCCAGATGAAGCCCCTCGTGGAGGCCGGCTGCATCTACATCGCCCAGCCGCCGCTGTACTCCACGCAGGTGGGCAAGACGAAGATCTACCTCAAGGACGACCGGGCCCAGCGCCAGTTCATGGCCGACAACCCGAACCACAAGAAGGACTTCCAGCGCCTGAAGGGCCTCGGCGAGATGGATGCCGACGAGCTCGAGGAGACCACCATGAACCCGGAGAGCCGCACGCTGCTCCAGGTCACGGTCGAGCAGGC
>DASUEE010000305.1:0-5166 GCA_036275235.1 Acidimicrobiales bacterium
CGGCCTGGCTCCCAGCGCCGCCTCCGCGGCCGGCGCCACCTCGCTCGAGGGCACCGAGCTCGAGGTCGTGCGCCTCCACAACGAGGCTCGCCGGGCCGCCGGCCTGGCCCCGCTGGACGTGCACGTCACGATGCACACCGACGCCCGCCGGTGGTCGGCGGAGATGGCCCGGCGCCAGCAGCTCGTGCACCAGACCTCCGCCGCCGGGGTGGCGTCGTACTCCCAGACGAGCTGCGCCGCGGCGGACCCGCAGTGGCGGTCGTGCTCGGAGAACGTGGCGGTGGGCCAGAGCAGCGCCTCCGCCGTCCATGCCGCCTGGATGGCGAGCTCGGCGCACCGGGCCAACCTGATGGACCCCGGGGTGAACCGGGTGGGCATCGGCGTGTGGTCCGACGGCCAGCGGCTGTGGTGGACGGCCCGGTACATGCGGGGGACCACCGCCGACACCGTCGACAGCACGGCCCACCCCCAGGACGGCGGCTACGACCCGGACGGTCCGGCCGGCACGGTGTACCGCCTGTACCGGGCCTACTTCCTGCGGGAGCCCGACGCCGCCGGCTTCGAGTTCTGGCTCTCGCGCTACCGGTCCGGCCAGTCGCTGACGTCGATCGCCGATGCCTTCTCGGCCAGCCACGAGTTCCGCAGCACCTACGGCTCCGTCGGCGACCGCCAGTTCGTCGGCCTCGTCTACGACAACGTCCTCGGCCGGGCACCCGACCTCGCGGGCCTGCAGTACTGGCTCGGCCAGCTGCTGGGCGGCATGAGCCGCGGGCGCATGATGATCGGCTTCTCCGACTCGGCGGAGTTCCGTGACCGCACTGCCGACGGCGTCCCGCCCGGCTACTGAGCGCCACCGGGCCGGAGACGGAGGGCTCAGTCGGGGATCGTGATGCCGAGCTCGACCGCCTTCGCCTCGACCGCCTCCGGGAAGATGTTCTTGACCAGGTACAGGTCCTGGATGATGCGGTAGTCCGGCGCCATCCCCTTGGCGTAGCGCTCCATGTACGCGAGCTGCTTGGCGATGAGCACCAGCTCGCGGGGACCCTTGGCGCCGTAGCTGTCCATCAGGTCGATGCTCATCTTGAGCATCTCGCCGAGGTTCATCCCGCCGATGCCGGCCTGCAGCATCGGCCCGAGGATCATGCCGAGGCGCATGCCCAGCTCCTCGTCGCTGCCGACGTCGGCCGGGAACACCCCCACCTTGCGGTACGCGCGGGCGACGCGGGTGAAGTCGCCGTCGATCATGCAGGTGTAGAGGATGTCCTTGATCACCTCGCGGTACTCGGGCTCGAGCTCGCCCATGATCCCGAAGTCGAGGAAGCTCGCCCGGCCGTCGGGCAGGAACCAGATGTTCCCCGCGTGCATGTCGCCGTGGAACGGGCCGTGCACGCACACCGACTCGATCCAGACCTTGGCGCCCCAGCGCAGCATGAGCTCGCCGTCGATCCCCTGCCGGGCCATCTCCTCGAACTCGTCGAGCGGCGTCCCCCGGATGCGCTCCATGCAGATCACCCGGGGGCCGCAGTGGCTCCAGTAGACCTCGGGCGCGGTGATGTTCGTGTTGTCGCCGAACGCCCAGATCTTCTCGCGGAACTGCGCCTGGCGGGTGGCCTCCAGCGCCGGCACCAGCTCCTGGAAGTTCAGGTCCGCGGTGTCCTCGATGACCGCCACCGGGTCAGCGGACGACAGCCAGTCCCACCGCTCCGCGAGCTTGGCGATGCGCCACAGGATCCGCAGGTCGGCGGTCATCAGCGGCCGGATCCCCGGTCGCTGCAGCTTCACGACCGCCTCGCGGCCATCCGGCAGGACGCACGCGTGCACCTGGCCGATCGACGCGGCCGACAGGGGAGCGTCGTCGAACCAGCGGAAGATCTCCTCCGGCGGGCGGCCGAGGTCCTCGGTGATGATCCGCCGTGCCGTCTCGCTGTCGAACGGCGGCACCTCGTCGAGGGTGCGCTGGCAGGCGTCGGCCAGCGGCTCGGGAAAGACGCCGGGCGACGACGCCATGAGCTGCCCGAGCTTCACGAACGCCGGCCCGAGTCGCTCGAAGGCGTCCACGGCCCCCTCGGAGGCGGTGTCCCACCAGGTCTTCGGGTCGTCCCGGCGCAGCACCAGCCGCAGCCGGCGCCGGAGCAGCGCCCGCAGCACGCACCACGTCAGCGTCCAGACGGTGACGAACCCCCGGCGGACCTCGGCGAGGCCGAAGTGCGACAGGTCGGGCGCGTCGACCACGAGGTGCTCGGGGGGAGGGCCGTCCGCGTAGGGACCGCGGAAGTCGGGCACCACCGGCGAGGGCGACGCCGTGGGCACCCGGTGCTCGTGGAAGTGCAGGGCGGTGCGGGCGTCGGCCTGCTCGAGCAGGCCCACGACGCGGCCGCCCTCGACCACCGGCAGGTGGCGGAGCCCGTGACGACCCATCAGCTCACGGGCCTCCATCGGATCGGTCCCCGGCGGCACGGTCACCACGTCGGTGCGCATGCGGTCCCGCACCCGGGCGGTGGCGGGGTCGGCCCCGTCGACGATCACGCGCACCAGGTCCCGCTCGGTCAGCAGGCCCACCACCTGCTCGCCCTCGAGGACCACGAGCGCCGAGCAGCCGGCGCGGTGCAGCTCGGCGGCGGCGTCGGCGACGGAGTCGCCCGGCCCGACGGTGGCGACCACGGGATCCATGGTGGTCATGCGGTCTCTTCCACGGCTTCGGCCTCGGCGACCCCGGGTCCGGGCCGGCCTCGCTGGCGCCACAGGAGCACGGCGACGGCGGCCAGCACGGTGAGGCCGCTGACCCAGATGTTCACCCGGACCCCGGCGATGCGGGTCGCCTCGTCGATGCGCAGAGACTCCACCCACAGCCGGCCGAGCCCGTAGCCCGCGACGTACAGCCAGAACAGCTGGCCCGCCCGCAGCGCCCGCCGGCGCCCGATCCAGATCAGCAGCGCAGCGAGCGCGAGGTTCCAGAGCGCCTCGTAGAGGAACGTCGGGTGGAACGTCTCGATCGACTCGTAGCCGTCGGGACGGTGCTCGGGATCGATCTCGAGGCCCCACGGCAGGTCGGTCGGCCGGCCGAACAGCTCCTGGTTGAACCAGTTCCCGAGCCGGCCGATGGCCTGGGCGACCGGGAGCGCCGGCGCGACGGCATCCATCATCCGGGGGACGTCGTATCCCTTGCGGCGGGCGACCGCCACGCCGACGAGCGCCCCGCCGAGGATCCCTCCGGGGATGCCCAGGCCCCCCTCCCAGACCTTGAACACGTCGAGCGGTGCGTCGTCGAAGCGGTGCCAGTCGGTGATCACGTGGTACAGCCGGGCGCCGACGAAGCCGGCCGGGACGGCCCACACGGCGATCTCCCCGATGGCGTCGGGGTGCCCGCCCTGGGCGACCCACCGCCGGCGGGCGATCTCGACCGCCGCGAGCACGCCGACCGCGATCGCCAGCCCGTAGGCCCGCAGCTCGAGGGGGCCGAGCGAGAACCCGTTGTCGGGCGGGCTGGGGATCGACGCGAGCAGGGTCAGCACCTCAGCAGCCACGGGCACCGCACCAGCATGTCGCCTCCCCCGCCGGAGCGGGGAACCGACGCGCCGCGCCGGGGTCGCCCCCGACGCCCGTACCCTTCCGGCATGGCTGCCGCCGACGACCGCTCCACCGGCGACGACGTCCTCGCCGTCGTGCGCGCCGTGCTCTCCCGCACCCGCGACGCCGCCGGGGCCGGAGCGGGCGCCCTCGGCTCCGGTGTCGACGATGCGGTCCGGGCGGTGGTCGACCGCCGCGTGCAGCGAGCCCTGAGCAGCACCCTCCCCGGACCCACCGCCGTCGACGTGGCCCTCGCCCTGTCGTCCGAGCGACGGTCCTCCGTCGCCGGTCGCCTCGGCTCCACCGGCTCGTGGGTGGCCGGTCGCCGGGCGGCGCGCTTCGTGGGGTCCCGGCATCCCGTGGGCCTCGCCCTGCGGTTCGGTCCCGGCCTCTACGACGCCGTCACCAGCGCGCTGCGCGGCCTCGACGCCGCCGCCGCCCACCTGGTCGCCCGCGCCCGCGAGCACGGGGTGGAGCCCGACCCCGACCGGCTCCGCAACGTCGTCGTGCAGTCCCTCACCGGTGAGCGGGTCGACCCCGACTCCGACCCTGACCACGGTGCGCTCGTGCGCCTGTGGCTCGCCGAGGCGGGACGCCGGATGGCGCCGATCGGGCTCGGCCGCATCAGCGGGCTCACCCGGGGGCGCACCCCGGATGCCGTCGCTGCCGCCCTCGCGCGCGTCGACGTCGGGCAGCTGCGTGCCCGCTGAGGGCACCGACCGGGTCCGGCTGAGCAGCCCGGACAAGGTGCTCGTCCCCGCGGCCGAGGGGCACGACGCCATCACCAAGGCGGACCTGTTCGACTACGCCGGTCGCATCGCCGAGCGCATGGTCCCGCTCATCGCCGACCGACCCGCCGTGCTGCAGCGCTACCCCGACGGCATCGAAGGCGAGGGCTGGTACCAGAAGCACACGCCCAAGCACTTCCCGGACTGGATCCCCACCGTGGAGGTCCCCAAGCGCGGCGGCACGGTGCGCCACGTCGTCATCGACTCCGCCGACGCCCTCCGCTACGTCGTCAACCAGGGGACCATCACGGTGCACGTGCTCGGCGGCACCGTCGGGCGGCTCGACGTGCCGGCCGAGCTGAACATCGACCTCGACCCGTCCACCGACGACCCCGGACAGGTCGTGGCGGCGGCGCATGCGGTGCGGACGCTGCTCGGCGAGCTCGGCGCGCCGAGCTTCCCGAAGACCAGCGGCTCACGGGGCATCCACGTGCACGTGCCCCTGCGAGGCGATGCGACGTTCCCGGCGGTCGCCGCGCTCGGCCAGCACCTCGCCGCCGCCCTCGTCGCCCGCCACCCGGACCTGCTCACCACCGAGTTCTCGAAGGACGAGCGCGGCGACCGGCTCTACCTCGACGTCCTGCGCAACGCCCCGGCCCAGCACGCCGTGGCGCCCTACACCCTGCGCGCTCGCCCCGGCGCGCCGGTGGCCGTGCCGCTGCGGTGGGAGGAGGTCGATGCGTCGTGGACGCCCAGGGCGACGCCGCTGGCCTCGCTGTTCCGCCGCCTCGGCGCGCAGGCGTCCGACCCGTGGGCGGGTCTCGACGACGCCCGCATCGAGGCGGCGACCATCGCCGCCCGCCTGGAACGC
>DASUEE010000306.1:0-2387 GCA_036275235.1 Acidimicrobiales bacterium
GGCGGGCTTCCCCAGGCCACTCCCACCGAGGGACGCCAGCGCGTCGAGGGCGTCACGCAGCGTATCGACCGCGATGACCTCGATGGCGCTCCCACCGCGCTCGCGCGCCTCCTCGTACTCGCCACTCGGCACGAGGAAGACGTCGTAGCCGTCGTCGATGGCGGCGGCGACCTTCTGGCGCACGCCGCCGACGTCGCCGACCTGGCCCTCACCGTCGATGGTCCCGGTGACGGCGACGTCGAGGCCGCCGGTGAGCTCGCCCGGGGTGAGCACGTCGAGCACCGCCAGCGTGAAGGCCAGCCCGGCGGACGGGCCGCCCACGTTCCCGCTGTCGATGTCGACCGCCACCGGGAACGCGTAGGAGGGCTGTCGCGGCTCGAGCTGGATGCCGATCAGGCCCTTGGCCGGGTCGTCCGGCGACGCGCCGAGGACGACGGGAACCTGGCGGACCTCGTCGCGGTCGACCGGCTCCACACCGAGGGTGACCGGGTCGCCCGGGCGCTTGGGGGCCATGATGCGGGTCACGTCGTCGATGTCGTCCAGGGGCTCGCCGTCGATGGACACGACGGTGTCGCCCCGCTCGAGCAGCCCTTCGGCGGCGGCGCCATCCTGCACGGTCACCACCACGACGCCGTCGATCCGCACCGGCACCTCGTAGCCGAGCGCCTGCAGGGCGACCCGGATGGCGTCCTGCTTCGAGGTGTCCATGAGCTGCAGGTTGAGCTGGCGGTTCTCCTGCGGGGAGCGGTCGCCGAGCAGGGCACGCTGCTCCACCACCTGCACGTCGTCGTCGAACCATGCCCACAGGTACGAGGCCACCGTCGACTGGCGCAGCGACACCGTGGTGAACGCCAGCTCACCCGCCGGCGGGTACGCCGACACGTCGGGCCCCACGGTCACCAGCTCGGCGGTGGGTCGGGCCGATCCGGGGCGGAACTCGAAGTAGCCGATGCGCACCGTGAACGCCGCGAACAGGCCGGCCGCGGCGGCGAGGAGGGCGACGGCGCCGGCCCACGGGACCCAGCGGCGCGTGCGCACGACCGGCGAGTCCGGCGGGGGCGGGGCGAGCGGCCGCTGCTCCTGCACCTCGACCGACCCCGGTACGCTCTCGTCCTCGGTGCTCACTGTCATCCTGCTCGTGGTCCTCGCCGGTGGCGCCGGTCTGCTCGCGGTGTGGTCGGTGCACCAGGACAGCCGTCCCCGGCCCACCGTCCGACCGGGCCCGCGCAGCCTACGGGCGGCCCCTGCCCACGACACGACGCGACCGACACCCGACGAGCCCGTCGAACCCCTCGAACCCCTCGAGCCCCGTTCTGGGGTACCGATCCCCGCGCATGCGGGGGGATCGGTACCCCAGAACGAGCCGGGGGGTCCGTCGGCGGGGTCGGCGGCGCTGCTCGAGGTCGTCGAGGCGCCGGCGGCGCCGGAGCGGGTGTCCCGCCCGGTCGACGCGACCCCACCCGCCGGGCCGGCTCGGCGCCGGCACCGCGGCGGCGTCCCCGCGGCGTTCACGGCGGTCGAGGGCAGCTACCGCGACGTGGCGGTGGTCCCGGTGTGGCGCAAGGGCCTGAGCCTGGTCCTCCTGCTGCTCCTCCTGCTCCTGGTGGGTCTCGCGCTCGCAGCCGTCACCGGCGCGGTGCTGGGAGTCGCGGCCGAGCTCGTCGACGGCGCCATCGGGTGAGCCCCGACCCCGAGGCCGTCGACCGCCGCCGGCGGGCGGCCGTGGCCGGGCACACCGGCGACCTCGACGGGGCCCGGGCCCTGCTCCACGACCCCGACCCCGGGGTGCGGGCCGCCGCCCTCGCCGCCCTCGACCGCCTGGGCGCCCTCGACGCCGGGACGCTCGGCGCGGCGCTGGCGGACCCCGCGCCGGCGGTCCGCCGGCGGGCCCTCGGGCTCGTGGCCGCCCGCCCCGGGGACCAGCCGCCGGCGGCGGTGTCGCTGCTCGACGACCTCGACCCCGTGGTGGCCGAGACCGCCGCCTGGGCCATGGGCGAGCGCCAGCCCCCCGAGCCGGCGGCGGCCGTCGCGCTCGCCCGCACCGCCACCGAGCACGCGGAGCACCTCGTCCGGGAGGCTGCGGTGGCCGCCCTCGGCGCGCTCGGCGACCCGGTCGGGCTGCCGGCGGTCCTCGCCGCCCTCGACCAGCGGGCCACGCTGCGCCGGCGGGCCGTGGTCGCCCTCGCCGCCTTCGAGGGACCCGAGGTCGACGCCGCCCTGCGACGAGCCCTCGAGGACCGCGACCGCCAGGTCCGCCAGGCCGCCGAGGACCTGCTCGGCCCGACCTGAGCCCGGACGCGCCGGTGGCCGGCCCCGAAGGGCCGGCCACCACGGCACATCGCCGAGGATCAGCTCTCGAAGTCGAACTCGAACTTCTCGGCCGCCTC
>DASUEE010000307.1:0-2163 GCA_036275235.1 Acidimicrobiales bacterium
GGGACCTCCTTCGCCGGCATGCACGAGACCTTCACCGACGTCGCCTCCGACGAGGCGCTGCTCGAGCGCGTGGTCGAGTGCTGGCTGTCGCTCTTCGGCGAGCGGGCGATCGCGTACCGGGCGAGCCAGGGCATCACGGACGAACCGGCCATCGCCGTCGTGGTCCAGCGCCTCGTCGACGCCGATCGGGCGGGGGTGCTGTTCACCGCCGACCCGTCGACCCGTGCGCGCGACCGCCTCGTCGTCGAGGGGGCCTTCGGGCTCGGCGAGGTCGTCGTGTCCGGCGCCGTGGAGCCCGACACCTACGTCGTGTCCAAGGACGGCCCGCGGATCCTGCAGGTGCGCGTCGGCCACAAGACCCACGAGCTCCGCTCGGGTCCGGGCGGCCGCGTGTCGCGCATCGAGCTCGACGGCGACCGGGCGGATGCCCGCGTGCTGAGCGACGACGAGGTCATCGAGGTCGCCCGGTTGGGCCTGCAGGTGGAGGCCCACTACGGGGGCGAGCCCCAGGACGTCGAGTGGGCGATCACCGACGGTCGGGTCCTCCTCCTGCAGGCCCGCCCGATCACGACCCTGGGCGACGCCGCGACGCCGTCGGCCGCCGGGACCGCTGCGGCGGACGGCGTCCCGCTGGTCCACGGCCTCGGGGCCGCCCCCGGCGTGGTCGCGGGGCGGGTGCGCGTACTGCAGACGCCCGACCAGGGGCACCTGCTCGAGCGCGGCGAGGTGCTGGTGGCGCCGATGACCAACCCGGACTGGGTCCCGACGATCCGGCGCGCCGTCGCGGTGGTCACCGACGGAGGCGGCATGACGTGCCACGCGGCGATCGTCTCGCGGGAGCTCGGCGTGCCCTGCATCGTCGGCGCGCGCGACGCCACGACGCGGCTGCGCGACGGCGACCTCGTCACCGTCGACGGCGCCGCCGGCGAGGTGCACGCCGGCGACCGCACGGCGGCTCGCATGACGGTGGAGCCCCGCGCCGCCGCGGCGCCCCCCGCTCCCGTCGGAGGCGAGGCGCTGGCGACGCGCATCTACGTCAACCTGGCGATGGCCGAGCACGCGGCCGAGGTGGCGAGCCGGCCGGTGGACGGGGTCGGGCTGCTGCGCGCCGAGTTCATGGTCGCCGACGCCCTCGGCGGGGTGCACCCCCGCGCCCTGCTCGAGCGCGGCGGGCGGGACGAGTTCCTCGACCGCATGTCGGCCTCGCTGCTGCAGATCACGCGTGCGTTCGCCCCCCGTCCGGTCGTGTACCGCACGATCGACTTCCGCTCGAACGAGTTCCGCGGCCTCGAGGGGGGCGACGAGTACGAGCCGGTCGAGGAGAACCCGATGATCGGCTACCGGGGGTGCTTCCGCTACGTGCAGGAGCCCGACCTGTTCGCGCTCGAGCTCGAGCTGCTGGCCCGGGTGCGGGAGGAGACGCCGAACCTGCACCTGATGATCCCCTTCGTCCGGACCCGGTGGGAGCTGGAGGCGTGCCTGGAGGCGGTGGACGCCAGCCCGCTCGGACGGCAGCGGGGGCTGCACCGGTGGGTCATGGCCGAGGTGCCCTCGATCGTCTACCGGATCCCCGAGTACGCGGCGATGGGCATCGACGGCGTGTCGATCGGCTCGAACGACCTCACCCAGCTGATGCTCGGCGTGGACCGCGACTCCACGGTCTGCGCAGCGCTGTTCGACGAGTCCGACGCCGCGGTGCTCGACGCCATCGGCCGCATCATCACGGCCTGCCGGGACGCGGGGATCACCTCCTCGCTGTGCGGTCAGGCGCCGTCGAACAAGCCGGAGTTCGCCGAGCACCTGGTGCGCTTCGGCATCGACTCGATCTCGGTGAACCCGGACGCCGTCGACGTCGCCCGGCGGGTCGTGGCCGCGGCGGAGCGGCGCCTGCTGCTCGACGCCGCCCGGTCCTGACCGCCGTCGAGGTCAGCCGGCTGCGCCGCCGGGGTCCTCCTGGTAGAGGTAGAACACCGTGCAGCCGGAGGCGCCCAGCGCCTCGAAGTCGTGGGCGACGCCGGACGGGATGTGCGCGTAGGAGCCGGCGCCGAGCTCCTGTCCCAGCACGCGCGTGCGGCCGGACACCACCCAGACGTGGTGGTGGTGCCGGCGGTGGGTGTGCTCGCCGAGGCGCTGGCCGGGGTCGATGTGCATCACGCCGGCGCT
>DASUEE010000308.1:0-8236 GCA_036275235.1 Acidimicrobiales bacterium
GTCGGAACGCTGCCGCGCAAGCGGCACACGAAGCTGGCCGGACCCGACGGCCGTCCCATCTTCGAGGAGCTGCTGGGCACCGAGGGGTTCTCCCGCGAGTCCGCGCTCCTCTACCACCGGTGCTCGCCGTCGGCGATCCTCGGCGTGGAGGCGGTCGACGTACCCGATCCCGAGCCCGGTGGCGGCGTGGGCCCCCGCCACTTCGGCACCACCGGCCTCGCTCCGGGCGACGACCTCGTGAGCGGGCGGCTCCGCCTGCTGGCGAACGGCGACGTCACCATCGGGTTCGCCCGGGCCAGCGGCGCCTCGCCGCTGTACCGCTCGGTGGTGGGCGACGAGGTGGTCTACGTCCACGAGGGCGCCGCCGTGCTCGAATCCGTCTTCGGCGCGCTGCCGGTCGAGGCGGGCGACTACGTCGTCGTGCCGGCGGGCACCACCCACCGCTGGGTCCCGGCGCCGTCCGGCGCATCGGTGCTCGTCGTCGAGTCGAGCGGGCACGTGCGCATCCCCGACAAGCACCTCTCGCCGCACGGCCAGCTGCTCGAGGGCGCGCCGTTCAGCGAGCGCGACCTGCGGGCGCCGGCCGAACCGCTGCAGGTCGAGGGCACCGACGTCCCGGTGCTCGTCCGAACCCGCACCGGGTGGGTGCGCTACCGCCACGCCACGCACCCCTTCGACGTCGTCGGCTGGGACGGGTGCCTGTACCCGCACGCCCTGAGCATCCACGACTTCGAGCCGATCGTGGGCCGCATCCACCAGCCGCCGCCCGTGCACCAGACCTGGGCGCTCCCCGGCGCGGTCGTCTGCTCGTTCGTGCCCCGGCCCTACGACTTCGACCCTGCGGCCGTGCGGGTCCCCTACCACCACCACAACGTCGACAGCGACGAGGTGCTCTTCTACGCCGAGGGCGACTTCATGAGCCGGTCCGGCTCCGGCATCCAGCGGGGCTCGATCTCGTTCCACCCCGCCGGCTTCACGCACGGGCCCCAGCCGGGATCCTCGGAGAGGGCCGACGCCGTGGACGGCACCAGCGAGGTGGCGGTGATGGTCGACACCTTCCGGCCGCTGCAGGTCCTCGCGGCCGCCACGGCGGTGGAGGAGAGCGGGTACTGGTCGTCGTGGGGCGGCCGCACGACACCGACCTGACCTCCGGGGACGAGGCCTCCTACGCACCTGAGAGGATGGGCCCGTGGCGATCACGCGCGCGAGCAGAGAGGCGGTGGCCCCGCACCTCACCGACGCCGCGGCGGTGTGCCGCCACCTCGACGTCGACCCGGACACGGGGCTGGCCTCGGCGGAGGCCGCCGCCAGGCTCGAGCGGCACGGTCCGAACGAGCTGCGCTCGAAGGGAGCGGAGCCGCTGTGGCGACGGGTCCTGCGGCAGTTCCAGGACCCGCTCGTCTCCCTCCTCCTCGTCGCCATCGGCGTCTCGTCGATCGTCTGGGTCGTCGAGGGCGCCGACGGCGCGCCGGTCGACGCCCTGGTCATCGGGGCGATCGTCGTGCTCAACGCCGTCCTCGGGTTCGCCGAGGAGTCCAAGGCGGCGGATGCGGTCGCCGCCCTGGCGACGATGACCGCTGCCAGCTCGTCCGTCCTCCGCGACGGATCCCCGAAGACCCTGCCCGCCACCCAGCTGGTGCCCGGCGACGTCCTCCTGCTCAGCGAGGGCGACTCCGTCGGCGCCGACGCCCGGCTCCTCGACGCCACCGGGCTCAAGGTCCAGGAGGCGGCCCTCACCGGCGAGTCCGCTTCCACCGTCAAGGACCCGGCGACCCTCGAGGGCGACCTCGCCCTCGCCGACCGGCTCGACATGGTGCACAAGGGCACCGCGGTGGTGGAGGGGGTCGGTCGCGCCGTCGTCACGGCCACCGGCATGCAGACCGAGATCGGGCGCATCGCCGAGCTGCTCGACCGGACGGAGCAAGAGCCCTCTCCCCTCCAGGACGAGATCGGTCGGGTGTCGCGGATGCTCGGCGCGCTCGTCATCGGCGTCGCGCTCGTCGTGATGGGCACGCTGGCGGTCGTCGAGGGCGCCGACACCACGGACGAGTGGGTGACCATCCTGCTGCTCGGCGTCTCACTGGCCGTCGCCGCGGTGCCGGAGGGGCTACCCGCGATCCTCTCGCTCGTCCTCGCCATCGGGGTCCGGGCGATGGCGAGGCGCAACGCCGTGATGAAGCACCTTCACTCGGTCGAGACGCTCGGCTCGACCTCGGTCATCTGCTCCGACAAGACCGGGACGCTGACCCGCAACGAGATGACGCTGCGCACGATCGTCACCGCCTCCGGCCGGGTCGAGCTGACCGGCACGGGGTACGCGCCGATCGGTGATGCGGTCCTGGTCGGCGACGACGACGCAGAACTGCTCATCGAAGCGCGGCTCGTGCTCATCGGAGGGTCCGTCGCCAACAACGCGACCCTCACCGAGCAGGACGGACGCTGGGTCGTGCACGGCGACCCGACCGAGGCCGCCTTCGTCGTGGCGACCCACAAGCTCGCCGACGTGCGCGAGCGGGCGGCGCACTACGAGCGGCGGGCCGAGGCGCCGTTCACGTCCGACCGCAAGATGATGTCGGTCCTCGCCCACCACGACGACCGTGCCGAGGACCGCGTCTACACGAAGGGCGCCCCGGACGTGCTGCTCGCGAGGTGCGTCGCCGAGCGACGTGGCGACGAGGTCGTCCCGCTCGACGACGCCGGACGGGCCCGGTTCAGCGCCGCGGTGGAGGAGCTCTCCGGGGAGGGCTTCCGGACGCTGGGGGTCGCCTACCGGATCGTGGCGGCCCCGGACCTGCACGGGACCGCCGGCGACGTCGAGCACGACCTCGTCCTGGCCGGGGTGGTCGGCATCATCGACCCTCCACGGGAGGAGGCCGCCGCCGCCGTGGCCCACGCCCGCAGGGCCGGGGTGCGGACCATCATGATCACGGGGGACCACCCGGCGACGGCCCAGCGGATCGCTGCCGACCTCGGCATCATCGAGCCGGGCCGGCCGGTGGCGTCCGGCGTCGAGCTGGAGCAGCTGGACGACGAGGCCCTCACGGCGCTCGTCCGCGACGTGAGCGTCTACGCGCGGGTGGCCCCGCACCACAAGCTGCGGATCGTCGACGCCCTGCAGCGGGACGGGCACGTCGTCGCCATGACCGGCGACGGCGTGAACGACGCGCCGGCGCTGAAGAGCGCCGACATCGGCATCGCCATGGGCATCACCGGCACCGAGGTGACCAAGGAAGCGAGCCGGATGATCCTCGCAGACGACGACTTCGCCACGATCGTCGCCGCCATCCACCGGGGCCGGGTCATCTTCGACGACATCGCCAAGTTCCTCCGGTACCTCCTGTCGTCGAACATGGGCGAGATCGTCACGGTGTTCTCCGGGATCGTCCTCGCCGGGGTGCTCGGCCTGCGCGACACCGCAGACCCCGATGCCCTCGTCGTGCCCCTGCTCGCCACCCAGATCCTGTGGATCAACCTGGTCACCGACTCCGGGCCGGCGCTGGCCATGGGCCTCGACCCGGAGATCGACGACGTCATGGCCCGCCCGCCGCGCCGGGCGGACCATCCGATCATCGACCGGACCATGTGGGCACGGATCATCGGCACCGGTCTGGTCATGGGTGCGGTGACCCTCGCGACGATGGACCTGCTCCTGCCGGGCGGGCTGCTCTCCGGCGACGAGTCCTTCGACACCGCCCGCACGGCGGGCTTCACGACGCTCGTGTTCGCCCAGGTCGTCAACGCCCTCGGGGCGCGCTCCGCGACCCAGAGCGCCTTCCACCGGATGCTGCACAACCCCTGGCTGTGGGGCGCGCTCCTCCTGACGGTGCTGCTGCAGGTCGCGGTCGTCCACGTCCGGTTCCTGCAGGCCGCGTTCGGCACCGTGCCGCTGACCTGGTCGCAGTGGCTGCTCTGTGCCGCGATGGCTTCGATCGTGCTCTGGGTGCAGGAGCTCGCCAAGCTCACGCAGCGGGCTCGCCGTCCCGACGGCGACGGAGCAGCTTCCGCAGCTCCTCGGTGGCCAGGATCGTCGACGCGACCGCGACGCACGCGAGCCACTGGACCCCGCTGATCGACGTCGTGTCGAACAGGTCCTGCATGAACCCGACGTGGGTGACCGCGACCTGCAGCGCCAGCACCGCACCGAGGGCGATCCAGAGCTTGCCGTTGCGCAGCGTGGCCCGCCGGAAGACCGTCTGGTGGTCGCTGCGGACGTTGAGGATGTTGAAGAACTGGTAGAGGACGAAGGTGTTGAACGCCATCGTCCCGGCGACGGTGGCCACCCCGGCCTCCGGCTGCGGGCCGGGGGCGAGCTCCAGGACCGCCAGCGTGCCGGCGGCCATCACGAACGCGGCCTGGGCGATGGCGACCCACCGCGGCCGGGTGAGGATCGGCTCGTCGGTGGGGCGTGGCTTGCGGTCCATCACCCGCTCGTCCACGGGGTCGAGGCCGAGGGCCATGGCGGGCGGACCGTCCATGATGATGTTCACCCAGAGGATGGCGATGGCGGTGAACGGCTTGCCGCTGGCGATCCCGAAGATCGACGCGGCGAGGAAGATCGTGGCGAACCCGAGCGTCGTGCTGAGCTGGAAGCGGACGAACTTGACGATGTTGTCGTAGATGGTCCGCCCCCGGCGGACGGCCTCGACGATGGTGGCGAAGTTGTCGTCGGCCAGCACCATGGTGGCCGCCTCCTTCGTCACCTCCGTGCCGGTGATCCCCATGGCGATGCCCATGTCGGCCCGGCGCAGTGCGGGGGCGTCGTTCACCCCGTCGCCGGTCATGGCCACCACGTGGCCCCGTCGCTGCAGCGCAGACACGAGCCGCAGCTTGTGCTCGGGGGACACGCGGGCGAAGACGGAGATGCCCTCGATGCGCTCGTGCAGCTCCTCCTCGCTCATGGCGTCGAGGTCGCGCCCGGTGACGGCGACGACGTCCTCACCCGGCTCGCCCAGGTTGAGCTCCTGGCCGATCGCCTTCGCGGTCGCGGCGTGGTCGCCCGTGATCATCTTCACCGCGATCCCTGCGCCCTCGGCCTCGTCGATGGCGGCGCGGGCCTCCTCCCGGGGTGGGTCGACGATGCCGACGAGCGCGACGAGCGTGAGGTCGGAGACCGCATCGAGGTCGTCGTCGGCCTCCCACTGCGCGTGCGTGAGCTCCCGCCGGGCGACGGCGAGGACCCGCATGCCGTCCGCTGCCAGCCGGGCGTTGTGCTCCTCGAGCTCGGGGCGGAGCTCGGCGATGGGGACCGGCCGCCCATCCGGACCGAGCACGCTGGTGGACCGGTCCAGGATGGCGTCGGGGGCGCCCTTGGCGTACATGCGCAGGACGTCGCCGTCGCCGGCGTGCAGGGTGGCCATGAGCTTGTGGGCGGAGTCGAACGGCACCTCGGCGACGCGCGGGTGCTCGGCCCGCCAGGTGGCCGGGTCGACACCGCCCTTGCCGGCGAGTACCACGAGGGCACCCTCGGTGGGATCGCCGACCAGGAGCCACACGTCGTCCTCCGGGTCCTGGCGGACGGTGGCATCGCTGCACAGCGCCATGGGCTCGAGCACCTCGACCAGGTCGACGGGGAGGTCGTCGGCGCCCTCGATCGCACCCACGGGGGCGTAGCCGTCGCCGGAGACGGTCAGCCGGCGGCCCGCCACGACGACCTCCTCCGCCGTCATCTGGTTCAACGTCAGCGTGCCCGTCTTGTCGCTGCAGATCACCGTGGTGGCCCCGAGCGTCTCCACGCTGGCGAGACGCTTCACGATGGCGTGCTCCTTGGCCATCTTCGACACCCCGATGGCCAGCGTCACCGCGGTGACGGCCGGGAGCCCCTCGGGAATCGACGCGACCGCCAGGGCCACCGCGGTGAGGAGCAGGTCGGACACCTCCTCGCCACGGACGAGGCCGATGGCGAACACGAGGGCGACGATGACGCCGGCGAGGATCGCCAGGCTGTGCGCGAGCTGGTCGAGCTGGCGCTGCAGGGGCGTCTTCTCCGGGGCGCCCTCCCGCAGCAGGCCGGCGATGCGCCCGATCTCGGTGCTCATGCCGGTGCCGGTGACCACGAGCTCGCCTCGCCCCCGGGTGACGGTCGTCTGCATGTGGACCATGGACGTGCGGTCGGCCACGGGCGCTTCAGGGTCCCCGACGGGGGCGGGGTCCTTGGTGACGGGCACGCTCTCGCCGGTCAGGGCGGCCTCTTCCACCTCGAGCCGCACCGCCTCGAGCACCCGTCCGTCCGCCGGGATCCGGTCGCCGGCTTCGACCGCGACCACGTCGCCGGGGACGAGGTCGGCGGCGGGGACCGTGCGAAGGGTGCCGTCGCGCCGCACCCGCACCTCGAGCACGAGCATCCGCCGCAGCGCGTCGAGCGACGCCTCGGCACGGTTCTCCTGGACGAACCCGATGACCGCGTTGAGCAGCACGACGACGAGCACCACGATCGGGGTCTTCAGCTCCCCGGACGCCACGTAGCTGACGACGGCGGCGAGGACGAGGATCAGGATCAGCAGGTCGCGGAACTGCCGGACGAACCGCTTCCACGACGGGTCCCGGGGCACCTCGTCCAGCTCGTTGGGGCCGTACCGGGCCCGCCGCTCCTCGACCTCGGCCGTCGTGAGCCCGTGGACGGGGTCGACGGCGAGCTCGGCGGCGACGTCATCGGCGTCACGGTGGTGGTACGGGCCGCCCGAGGGACGGGCGGGCGCAACGGTGGGGGTCATGTAGGAGTCACCTCGGTCGGACGGCGGGCCGGCGTTCCGAAGGTCTCTCCCACCCCGCAGGGCAGCTGGTCCGGGCCGAAGCCGTCATGACGAGCCAGCAGCGGTGCGATCGCACCGGGGATACTCCCCTTCACCCGGGGACGCTACCGGCTCGGGTGCCCGGTCGTGCCATCGCCCCCGAGGGCCCCGTCCCGGAACTGCGCGAACGCCGCATCGATCACGCGATCGTGCGCCCAGCGCGAGACGGACGGGGCCAGCCGGTGCAGGAGGGCCGTCGCGCCCCCCTGCGCCGACAGCGCCGCCTCGAGCGTGACGGTGGAGCCGCCCGATCCCGAGGGCGCCACGACCACGCCCGCCGTCCCCCGGATGTCGCCGCGGATGTCGGCCCGGACCACGCCGTCGCCGACGCGGCGCAGGTCCACCTCGAAGGCCATCGACCACGGCAACGGCGGCTTGATCCGGCACGCCCACCGTTCGCCGGCCTCGAGCGAGCGGGCGTCGAGCTCCCGCAGCCACGGCCACCAGGACGGGTAGTCGTCGACGCGCTCGAGCGCCGCCCACACGGTGGCGGGCGCGGCGTCGACGGCGAGCGTGCGGTGCGTCCGGATCTGTCCCACGGGGGCGTGCAACCTACGGCGTCGCCCACACCGCCGATGCCGAGCCCCAGCGACGTGGTCGTCGACCAGTCGGCGCGAACGTGTGGACCGATCGAGCCCGGCAATGCGTTTGATGCACACACGTCCGCCCCGCGCGACGATGTGTGGGCGGATCGGGACCGCTCCGTCCGAATCGGTCCACACGACGGGATCTCGGCTGACCTGCCGTCCACCGCCCCTCACCGGCGCCGACCCGCTGCTCCCAGCGATGCCGCTCATCGGAGCGGCTCGTCTTCAGCACCCGCCGGGTCGGCCCTGCCGCGCTCACGCCCAGGTCAGGCCCTCGAGCCCGGACAGGAGCCGATCGACGGCCGCGGGACCCTCTCCCGGTTGGATCGCGGAGAACGCCACCAGGCCGAAGCCGTCGTGCACGGCGGCGACGCGAGCGAAGGCGAGCCCGTCGCTCCCGCACGAGTCGACGGTGAACGCCACCGCCGGCGCGCCGCCGACGCTCGCCTCGCGCAGGTCGTGCGCCTCGGAGCAGCCGTTCCGCTCGGCCGAGTGCTCGACGAACATCTGGGCGAGGGACCCGGCGTCCTCCGTCCAGGGGAGCCCGGTCAGGAACAGGTCGCCACCGGTGAGAGGCACGGAGTCGACGTAGCGCGAGCCGCGGAGGATCCGGGACACGCCGTCCCACGGCGCACTCGCCGGGTCGTACTCGTCGGAGAGGCGTGCGACGTCGACGGTCAGGGCGTAGCGGTGGTGCGTCGAGCGCAGCTCGACCGGACCCGCCGTCGGCAGCGTGGTCGAGGTCGTCGTCGTGGGCGAGGTGGTCGTGGTGGGCGCGGACGTCGTGGTGGTCCGGTCGGCCACCGTCGACCCCGACGACGCTCCCTCGTCGTCGCCGCACGCTCCGAGTGCGAGCACGGC